>JAISYF010000172.1 GCA_031270065.1 Prevotellaceae bacterium
GCGGCTTTTGGCACGGCGCAAACTGGACTTTTATTGCGTGGGGCGCATTTCACGCTTTCTTGTTTTTGCCCGAAATTCTGGCAGGAAAAAACAGAAAATTTACAAATACCGTTGCCGAAAACCGCATTTTGCCAAGCGTAAAAGAGTTTTTGCAAATGGGCAGTACGTTTTTGCTCGTGGTAGTCGGTTGGATATTTTTTCGTGCAGAAACAATCCACGAAGCATTTGCCTATATCGCAGGAATTTTTGACAAAAGTTTGTTGAGCGTGCCAATATTTAAGTCGTGGGATTATATTATTCCAGTGATTATCAGTTTGTTAATAATGTTTTCTATGGAATGGCTGCAACGCACAAAAGTGTTCGCGCTGAACGATTTTGAAAAACTTGTAAAACCGCGATTTTTCCGTTGGTTAATCTATATTGCACTGATTATCTTGATTATACAATACGGAGGAAAAGCGGAAACGTTTATTTATTTTCAATTTTAAAATAATTCACCACAGAAAATACAGAAATACCTTGATGAAAAATTTTCGTGTTAATTTGTGTAATTAGTGGCAAAAAAATCTTATTACTTTTTTTAAAATTTTAAAATAAATTGCTATCTTTGCAATAATATTGAACATATTATCGAAAATAAAAACAAAAATGAAGAAATTTACAATAAAAATATTGCTCTTTGTTGCATTGCTGTTAATAATTTTCACAGCGAGTTTGCTTTTTGTTCCGAATAAAAAAATTGATGGCAATTCGCTTTTTGCAAATATCGACAAGCACAACAGATTAGATTCTTTGCCAAGTCCGAAAATTATCTTTGTCGGCGGCTCAAATCTTGCATTCGGGCTTGATTGCAAAACTATTTCCGACAGTCTGAAAATGCCTGCGGTAAATATGGGACTTCACGCAGGGTTTGGCTTGCGCTTTCCGATTAACGAAGTAAAACACGCTGTAAATCAAGGCGATATTGTGGTTTTGTCACCTACTTACGCCAATTTCAAAAGCAGAGATATGCTTTACGGCGAAAAGGTTTTGGTTGCGCTTTTGTTTGATGTTGATAGAAAAAATCTGCGTTATATTGGTTTTCGTCAGGCAATTCATTTGTTTCCAAACGCAGTTTCTTATTCGGTTTCAAAACTTTTTCCAAAACTTGATGTAATGCAAGACGGCGTTGATAAGTACGGCTTGGCTCTCAAACGCGCCTCTTTTAACGAGTACGGCGACGAAACAATGCACTATGATTGGGAAAATCAAGATTTGCACGCATCTTTTGACGGCACTCAAAAATCTGACACAATTTTAAGCGGCGCAGTGGATGACATTGTTAATTTTAAGGTTTTTGTAGAAAAACGTGGCGCAAAATTTTACATTATTCCACCCTCTCTTCAATATACGGAGTCGTTGAGCCACAAAAAGTTAATTAAAAATATTGCAAAAAAACTTTCAGAAAAAAATATTAATTTTGCAATCGCTCCCGAAAAGTGCAATATGGCAGACAGTTTGTTTTTTAATTCTGCCTACCACCTTAATAAACAGGGAGTTAAAATTTATTCGGAAATGATAATTAAAATGTTATTAGCCGCTGAAAACACAGATTAACACGAAAAAACATCAGTGTATTTCAGAGTAATCAGTGGCAAAAAATAAAAAAGATGCAAAACACCCCAAAAATATCAATTCTAATGCCCTGTTTCAACGTAGAAAAATACGTTGCAGAGGCTATCGAAAGTATGCTAAATCAGACTTTCGGCAATTTTGAACTGCTGATTTTAGACGATTGTTCAACTGACAGAACGGCAGAAATTGTGAAAAGTTTTGCAGATAAAAGGATTGTTTATCATAAAAACGAAACAAATCTTGGGCTTTCCGAAAATTTGAATGTTGGTATTCGTTTGGCGAAAGGTGAATATATTGCACGAATGGACGGCGACGATATTTCTGTGCCGGAAAGATTAGAAAAGCAGGCGGCGGTTTTGGAAAAACACCCTGAAATAGATATTTGCGGGGCAGGTTTTAAATGGTTCGGCACGCGGACTTCAACAGTTTTTCACCCAAAAAATCACGAAGAAATAAAGGCGCAAATGCTGTTCGGCTGCCCTGTAATTATTCCTATTTTCAGAAAAAATGTGATAATTGAAAATAATCTTTGGTACAGAACTTCGGCTTTTCCTGCGGAGGATTATATGTTTTGGGCGGAATGCGTGCGGGTTGCCAAAATTTACAACATTCAAGAGATTTTGTTTTATTATCGAATGCACGAAAGCCAGATTTCTACCGAAAAACACGCTATTCAAATTCAAAAGTCTAATGAAGTTAAATTGTTTGTACTCAACTACTTAAATCCCAATTTTACAGAAAAAGAAAAGCGTTATTTTTTAGAACAATTTGCTTGCTCAAAAATCGAAAATAAGGCGGATTTAACGCAATTCAAACAGTTCGCAAAATTATTAGAGCAAAAAAACAACGAATTAAAAAATTTTAATGCGAAAGTTCTGCACAAAAAATTACGAAATCATATAAAAGGAGCAATGTATGCTTTTTCGCTGAAAAAATATTTTGAAAATGGTTATAATTTGAAACATTTTTTTCTGTATTTGTTGAGCGGAAATATATTTTACATACATTTTAAATTAAATATTAAGATTTTAGCAAAAAGCACGTTAAACAAAAAATGAATAAACTGTTTTTTAATATAAAGCGAAAAATTTACAAACTTTTCCACCCGCAATGGGGCGAAATTTTAATGCTGCATCGGATTGTACCCGCTTATAATCCGCAATCAAAAAATGCGCATTTAGAGATTACGCCCGAATTTTTGGAGCAAACTATTGTAAAATATCAAAAAAAAGGCTATCTTTGTGTAACTTTGGAGCAGGTAAAAGAGCAGGTTTTAAAAGGCAAACATTTTCATAAAAAATTTGTCTGTTTTACTTTTGACGACGGCTTTGCAGACAATTTTGAACTTGCGTACCCAATTTTTAAAACGCATAATTGTCCTTTCACAATTTTTGTAACTGTCGGATTTTTAGATAATTTTGCAACGGCAAATTGGTACAAAGAGCAGCCTAAAATGCTGTCAATGGAACAATTAACAAAGTTGTCGAATGAACCGCTTTGCACTATTGGCTCGCACACATTGACGCACCCACATTTGACGGAATTGGATTTTGAGGCGCAAAAACGAGAAATTTTGCTCTCAAAGCAGATTTTGGAGCAATGGACAGGCAAGCCGATAACCCATTTTGCCTACCCGTATGGCGATTATAATGAGCAACTTATGCAAATTGTGGAGAGTTGCGGTTATCAAACGGCGGTGCTGTGCAACGGCAATTATGTAAGGCGCGGACAGTCGGTTTTTGCACTGAAAAGAAAAATTTTAAGTATGAATAGCCACTGAATAAACAGAAAAAAATCAGTGTATTTCAGTGTAATCTGTGGCAAAAAACATAAAATAATGAACTTGATTTTAGCAGTATATAACGAGTACAAACGTAACAAAAATTCCAAAATTCGTTATTACAATTTTTGGAAAGACCAGTTGCCGCACGAGATGTGGTTTAGTAAATTTATACAAAACAGAGGCATAAATACTGATAAGACTATCAATTTTTACTCTGTTTTGGGACCGATAGAAATTATAAAACACCAAAGAAAAGGCGTAAATATTTTTTTTAGCGGAGAAAATTTGCAAGCAGAACGTTTTGAGGATTATAAAAAATTGCGCGATAAAAATACGTTTGATTTGTACCTTGATTTTAACGAAAAAGAAGACGAAAAACACCTGCGTTTTCCGCTTTGGCTGCACTATATTTTTCCGCCAGATTCGACTTACAACGATGTAAAACAGAAAGTTGCGCAATTGAACGAAACGCAAAACAAGGACAGAGAAAAATTTTGTTCTTTGGTGGCAGGACACGATTTTAACGGAATTCGCGGGAAAATTTTTTCCACTTTGGCTGACATTGACGAGATTGATTCTGGAGGCGGTTTTTTGCACAATAATGACGATTTGCGCAACAAATACAACAATGTAAAGCACGATTTTATCTGCAACTACAAATTTAATATTTGTCCCGAAAATTCTGATTCTGCGGGTTATGTTACCGAAAAAATCTTTCAGTCAATCGCTGCCGGCTGTATTCCTGTTTATTGGGGTGCAAACGGTAATCCAGAGCCTGATATTTTGAATAAAAATGCAATTATTTTTTGGAATGAAAATAATTTTTCAGATACAAAAAAAATAATTTCAGAAATAAATTGCAGTAAATCAGTGTATTACGATTTTATTTCACAACCGAGATTTTTGCCGAATGCCGAAAATGTTGTTTGGCAATATTTTGAAAAATTAGAAACGAAATTGAGAAATATTTTATAATTTACAAATTTATTAATAGAAAAAAATATGATTAATATAGACAAACAAGTAAATGATTTTTTGCAAAAATATAACGAATTAAACAATTCTTTTTCTAAATCGCTTGTGTTTGGCGTAGGTTTAGAGGCTGGTTTCTATTCGGAGTTTAACAATATGGCGTTAGCAATTCTGTATTGTTTGGAAAACAAAATCAAGCTTTATTTACATTCGTCAAAATCTAATTTCGGTAAATGGACAGACTTTTTTGAACCTTTTTGTATTGAGAAAAATAATTGCTACACAGATAAATTTGACCATCGATTTTCTGCAAAAAACCTCACAAACAAACAAAAAATAAGGGAGAAAATTGTAAAAATCATTGGCAAAATATACGGAATAAATTATTTGACTTACGATTTGTTTGAGACAATTCACAATCTGGAAGAAAAATATTATAATATTGAAAAATTAAATATCAGCGGCACAACGCAGCAAATTTGCGGCGAAATTATTAGAAATATTTACCGTTTTAATTCTCAAACAATCAATGCAATAGAGCAATTAACAAATAAAATTGCTTTTGAACAACCGTACATTGGTTTTCATATAAGAGGCGGCGATAAAATAATAGAACACGAAATAATGGCGATAGACAGTTATGTTCAAAAAGCGGAACAATTAACAGAAATCAGAAATGCGTTTATTTTTACAGATGATTACATAATGTTTGAAACATTCCAGAAAAAACATCCTCAATGGAATATTAAAACCTTAACAAATTCGTCAGAAACAGGTTATTTTCACAATGAATTTCAACAACAAAACGCTTTGCAAAAACGAAACGAATTAATAAAAATGTTTGCTTCCATTGAAATTTTGAGAAATGCGCAACAGATTTTTTGTACATACAGCAGCAATATCGGAATGTTTTTAGGAATGATAGAGGACAATACAATACAATACAATACAATACAATACAATACAATACAATACAATACAATACCAAAGTTATCGGTATTGATATGGAAAAATGGCATATTTGGTAAAAAATCAACACAATTTATATAACATAAAACATGCAAAATGTTTGACATATTTTATGTTGCATATTTTATGTTTTTTGTATAACTTTGCATTTTTATTTTTAGTATTAAACAAAACAGCAAAAAAATAAATATGGAACAGTCTAAAAATCCGTTTATTATATCAGGGTATGTTTGCCCTGAATATTTTTGCGACCGCGAAAAAGAAACTCAAAAATTGATTTCTGCTTTGGAAAACGGCAGAAATGTTTCGCTGATTAGTCCGCGCCGTTATGGTAAAACGGGCTTGATTCAGCATACATTTTACAAAATTAAAGAACAAAAAAACGATATTTTTTGCTTTTATTTAGATATTTTTGCAACACAAAATCTGCACGATTTTACTTTGCTTTTCGGACAAACTGTTTTGGAAAAGTTAGATGATTTTTCGGAAACGGCAATCAAAAAAATTACATCATTTTTCAAAAATTTTCGACCTCTTTTTTCATTTGACCCTGTAACATGTGAGCCGTACATTTCGTTTGACATAAAACCAGAACACGCCGATGCAAGTTTGCGTGAAATTTTTGATTATATCAAACAATCGGGCAAACGCTGCTACATTGCGATTGACGAATTTCAACAAATTACCGAATATCCAGAAAAAGGCACAGAAGCATTGTTACGCTCTCATATTCAGTTTCTTACGAATGTGAATTTTATTTTTGCAGGCAGTAAAAAGCATATTATGGACACGATGTTTTCGGCTGCAAATCGTCCGTTTTATCAAAGCACGCAAAAAATGAATTTGCAGAAAATTCCGCTTGAAACATACTGCAATTTTGCGCAAAAGCATTTTGAAAATAAAAACAAAACGTTAAATATTGAAATTTTTGAAAAAATTTACGCACTTGTTTCAGGGCATACTTGGTATATTCAGTCCATTCTCAATAATTTGTTTGTGATAACCGAAAATGCAACCGAACAAGATGTTGAAACGGTTGTAAATAATGCTTTGGAGGAGGAAAATTCAACTTACAAAACCTACTGCGACTTGCTTACAAAAGGGCAATTAAATGTGCTTTCGGCAATCGCCAAAGAGCGAGGCATTGCAGCGGTTACTTCGACAGATTTTATAAAAAAATATAATCTTTCAGCGGCAAGCAGTGTAAAAATAGCCGTTAAAGCACTGATAAACAAATCATTAGTATTAAAAAGTGATGACGGAAATTATTTTGTTTATGACCGTTATTTTGGTCTTTGGTTAGAACGCAACATAAAATAAAAATCAAAAACTTATGCCAAAATTTTCAATCATAATATCTGTTTATAATGTAGTTTTTTTCGCATTTTGCGTTTCGCATTTTGCGAAAAAATTAGTATCTTTGCGTCAAAATATTTAATGTGTTGAAAGATGAAAAAAAATCAGCCATATAACCCGTTTTTAGTTGCAGGATATTTCAGTCCCGACTATTTCTGCGACCGAGAAATAGAGGCGTCAAAGATAATGTCCGCACTCGAAAACGACAGAAGCATATCGCTGATAAGTCCCCGCAGATTTGGAAAAACAGGACTGATACATCACGCTTTTTATAAACTTTTAGAAAAAAACAAAGACACAATTTGCATTTATTTCGATATTTATTCGACACAAAACTTAAATGATTTTGTTAAAATTTTTGCCGAAAAAGTCATAGGAAAAACAGAAGGCAGTGTTGAAAAAGCAATGAAAACGATTGCCTTTTTATTCAAAAGTTTTCGACCTGTACTGTCGTATGATGCGCTTACAGGTATGCCTGAATTAAGCGTTAAAATAGAACCTGAATTTACACAACAGAGTTTGCAGGAAGTTTTTTCTTACCTCAAAGAGTCGAAAAAAAGATGTTATATCGCAATAGACGAGTTTCAGCAAGTATCTGAATATCAAGAGAAAGGAACTGAGGCGTTGTTGCGTTCATATATTCAGTTTTTGCCTAATGTGAAATTTATTTTTGCAGGTAGCAGGCAACATTTAATGAATGAAATGTTTTTGTCTGCCAAACGTCCTTTTTACCAAAGCACACAGATTATGCCGCTTGGAACGATTGATAAAGACAAATATTTTCAATTTGCGAATAACCATTTTCAAAAAAACAAATTTTCGATTACACAAGAGTGTTTTCAAACAGTTTATTCGCTTTTTGAAGGGCATACATGGTATATTCAAGCAATTCTCAATCGGCTTTATGAGTACAGAAAAAAAATAGATGTGCCTAATGTTTATTGTGCAATAAACGAATTACTCGAAGAAAACGCTTACAGTTATCAGGAATTGCTAAAAGCATACTCGGAGGTGCAGGTTAATTTACTTATGGCAATCGCGGCAGAAAAAATTGTGCAAAATATCACAGCAGGCGATTTTATTTCTAAATATCACTTGAAAAATGCAAGCAGCATAAGTCGCGCATTAAAAAAACTGACTGACAATGAATTAGTTTATAAATCTGAAAAAGGTTATACAATTTACGACCGCTTTTTTGGACTTTGGTTGAAACGAAAAATAAAATAATTTATGCCAAAATTTTCAATCATCATACCTGTTTATAATGTAGAAAAATATTTGCGTGAATGTTTGGAAAGCGTTGTTAATCAAACATTTACAGATTTTGAAGTGATTTGCGTTAATGACGGAAGTACAGACAATTCTTTGCAGATTTTACAGAATTTTTCAAATCATCAAATCATCAAATCATTAAATTTTCAAATTATAAATCAAGCAAACGGCGGACTTTCAGATGCACGAAATACAGGCATAAAAGCAGCGCAAGGCGATTATATTTTTCTGCTCGACAGCGATGATTATATTGCGGAAAACACGCTTGAAATTTTGGTGAAAAACATTGATAATCAAGATTTTATAGCGTTCAATGGACACAGATTTTTTGAAGAAAGACAGATTGAAATTGCAGACGAAGGAACTTCCGAAAATAATCTAACTGGTTGGAAATATTATAATAAATACGCGCTTGTACAGCGAAAATTTCACTTTGTTTGCACTGTTTTGCGGATTTATAAGCGGGAATTTTTGCTAAAAAACAAACTCTTTTTCAAAAAAGGAATTTATCACGAGGACAATATTTTTACGCCGATTTGTTGCTATTATGCTGAAAATGTGAAAGTTATACCCGATGTTTTATATTTTTACAGAATGAGGGCTGGCAGCATTAGCGCGCAAATTAAACCAAAAAATATTTATGATACGATTGATATTGCGAATTGCTTATCAGAGTTTTTTATTCCGAAAAATATTGATAAATCAGTGATTTACAGAGAGATAGCAGGAATGTATTTTAGCGTTTTTATGCCGCCTAAAAATTTAATCCCTGCACGTGAAGTCAGAAAATTGATAAATTGGGATTTTTACAAAACAGTAAGCCAATACAATCGGCACAAACGAATTTATAAATTATTAAAAATAAGCGTAATTTTATTTAAAATTTATATTTTTATCGAACAATTTTTTAAAACTTTAACCACAAAGAACACAAAGAAATAGAGAGAATACAATGTAGCACCCTGTCATCGCGAGTCATAGCCCGCAATAACAGGAACTTGCAATGATAGCAGGAAATAAAAAAACTTTGTGTATCTTTGCGTCCTTTGTGGTAAAAAAATAAAAGAAAACAAATGAGTAAGAAAATTTTAGTAACAGGCGGCGCGGGATTTATCGGCTCGCACCTTTGCGAAAGGTTGCTCAACGAGGGCAACGAAGTGATTTGCGTTGACAATTTTTTTACAGGCGCAAAACGCAACATAGTTCATTTGATGCAAAACCCTTATTTTGAGGTAGTCAGGCACGATGTTTGTTTCCCGCTCTATGTGGAAGTTGATGAAATTTACAACCTCGCCTGCCCTGCTTCGCCGGTGCATTATCAGCACGACCCGATTCAGACAACCAAAGTTTCGGTGTTGGGCGCAATAAATATGCTCGGTTTGGCAAAGCGCATCAAGGCTAAAATTTTGCAGGCATCAACTTCGGAGGTTTATGGCGACCCTGCAATACACCCGCAAGTCGAAAGTTATTGGGGAAATGTCAATCCTGTCGGCATTCGTTCCTGTTATGATGAGGGCAAACGCTGCGCCGAAACGCTGTTTATGGACTATCACAGGCAAAATGGCGTGGCAATCCGCATAATCCGCATTTTCAACACGTACGGACCGCGAATGCACCCGAATGACGGACGTGTGGTGTCGAATTTTATTGTGCAAGCACTTAAAAATCAGAACATTACCATTTACGGCAACGGTCAGCAAACGCGCTCGTTTCAATACGTTGATGACCTTATTGGAGGAATGATTAAGATGATGAGCAACGACAAAGATTTCATTGGACCTGTAAATATCGGCAATCCTGACGAATTTACGATGCTCGAACTTGCAGAAAAAGTGATAGAACTCACAGGTTCAAAGTCAAAAATCGTGCATCTGACCCTCCCGCAAGACGACCCCAAACAGCGCAAACCCAATATTTCACTCGCAATGGAGAAACTTGATTGGCAACCAACTATCAACTTGGAAAACGGTTTGATAAAAACAATAGAATATTTTAAAAATACGATTTAGTTTTTATCTTTTAACTTAATTATGAGGATTTTACATATAGAAACTGCCTCAGAGGTTTGTTCGGCGGCATTGTCGGAAAATTCGGCGGTTTTGGTTGAAAAAATTTGTAAAAAAACGCAATCGCACGCGATAAAATTGCCTGTTTTTTTGCAGGAAATTATTACCTTTGCAGATGAAAACTTCAAGATGCCTGATGCCGTTGCTGTGAGCGCGGGACCTGGTTCTTATACGGGCTTGCGCATTGGCGTTTCGAGCGCAAAAGGACTTTGTTACGGACTGAATATCCCGCTGATTTCCATTGATACACTGCAACTTATAGCCGCGGAGGCGCAAAAAAGCATCAACTGCCCTACCCTGCTCTGCCCAATGATTGACGCGCGTAGAATGGAAGTTTATACTGCCCTTTTTGACGAAAATTTGCAAAAAATTTCACCCACAGAGGCAAAAATTATTGACGAAAATTCATTTGAAAGCGAGTTAAAAACATCAAAAATAGTCTTTTGCGGAAACGGCGTGGAAAAATGCAAAAATATTCTTAAAAGTAATAATGCAATTTTTTTAGACAATATTAATCCGCTAAGTATCAATATGATACAAGAGGCAGAACGAAAATTTAAAAGTAATATTTTTGAAAACACCGCCTATTTTGAGCCGTTTTATTTAAAGGAATTTTTGGCAACGCCGCCGAAAAAAATTTATATTTAAAAAATATATGACACAATTATCACACAACCCTTGACAATGTACGTTATGGCGGTGAGGTAATTTCGGCAGATTATATTTCCACTGAATTAGCAGAACAGATTGGTTTTAAGCCTGTTAAAGTATTCGCTAAAACAGCAAAAAGGCAACATGCCAGCAAATTGGAAAAATTAGACGAGTTGCATTACGAAAAAGCATAACTGTTTTGGAAAAATAAATAAATAAATAAATAAATAAATAAATAACAATAAAATATGAAAGAAAAAAATAATATAAAATTTGCACCGCGCACCGATTTGATTATGCCTGAATATGGGCGGAATATTCAAAATTTGGTGGAATATGCGGTAAAAATCGAGGACAGGGAGCAACGCAATCTTTGCGCTCAGGCGATTATCAATCTGATGGGCAATATGTTTCCGTATCTGCGCGATGTTGAGGGTTTTAAGTTCAAACTTTGGGACCATTTGGCAATAATGTCAAGGTTTAAACTTGATATTGACTACCCTTTTGACGTGATTAAGCAGGAGAATTTTACGCAAAAACCTGTAAAATTGCCTTATAACTCGCGGAAAATGAGTTACTTGCATTACGGCGCAACGATAGAGCGTTTTATCGCCACCGCCTGCAATATGCCAGAGGACGAACAACGCAGCGAACTCGTTATCACAATCGCTAACTATATGAAAAAGAGCCTGTTAGCGTGGAACAAAGAGATTGCAGACGACAAAAAAGTGATTGACGACCTGCATTATCTCTCAAAAGGCAAAATTGCATTGCAGCCCGACACATTAAGGCTTATCAGTCAGGAAGATATGCAGGCTCAGCAACAGCAACGCTCACGCCAAAAAGCGAATAACAACAATAACAAAGGGAAAAAGAACAGAAAACGTTAAGATTTGCAAAGAAGTTTGTAATCGGGCAAATTTTCTGAAAAAAGATAGCGTTTCGCCTCAAAATCTACCTTGCAAAAATAGTGAAAAAAGCCGTTGCTAACAAGCAGATACGGCACATTTAATTTGCAGTTGTAAATTGCAATCTGGTCAAAAACTTTTTGCGAAATATCGGTTTGCGGCTTTTTGTATTCGCAAATTGCAAGCGGTTGATATTCAGAGTCGTAAATCACTGTATCACAACGCTTTGAGAGTTTGTTATACAATATCGAAGTTTCGTTTGAGATGCGGTTTTTTGGAAAATTCAGTGCGTCAATCAAGTGTTGCACTACATTTTGACGCACCCACTCCTCTGGCGTAAGCGCAACAAAAGCGTTGCGAATAATGTCAAAAATTTTGTAATTTTTCTCCTCACAACGTATATTAAACTGATATTCAGGCAAATTTAATTTTGGAAGTTCAAGCATTTTTTTCTAATTTTTTTATTTGCGCGAAATTAATAAAAATTGTGTAAAAAAACAAACATCTGTCAGCAAATTTGCAGCCGTTTCTATTTTTTACTTAATGATAGTCGGGTAAATTCCTTGCGACATCTGCTCCCGATTTATTACTGTCCGATAAACATTTCCTGATTTTGACACTTTTCTTTCTTTAAATTGCTCAAATCTTCAAATCCTCAAATTGAATTTTCAAATCCTCAAATTTTCAAATTGCATTTTTGCATTTTCAAATCCTCAAATTTTCAAATTGCATTTTTGCATTTTCAAATCTTCAAATCTTCAAATTTTCAAATTTTCTTCGTCACAGGGACACCCAAGTGTCAAAGTCAGGCGCATAGAACATTGACAGTACGGGTGGTTGAGCGTAGTCGAAACCAAAACCGTAGTCAAAACCCCTGACTTCGCCACAGGGACACCCAAGTGTCAAAGTCAGGAAAATTTATCCCACTCGTGAGAATTTGCAATCTGTGCACAAAAAAAAAAAATACACGCCGCAGCAAAAAATATCTGCGGTGTGTATTTTGTTGCACACCTACGGCGTGCAGCGTGGGGGGAATTGACATTTTCTACCGATATTAAATGCCTACGGCATAGATTTTGGCATTTATCTCCTGACTTTGACAATGCGACACCCAAGTGTCAAAGTCAGGAACAAAGACAGAATAATCAAAAATTCTTGCACAAGTCTTTGTTCTTTTAGCGTAGCGGTCTTTATTCTTTGTTCTTTATTCTTTCTTTGCCACTGATTACACTGAATAACACAGAGAAATTGTTAATTATTACTAAAAAAACGCTTGTGGATTACATTTTTTATTACCTTTGCCGTCAGAATTAATAAAATCTTTATTATCTAATCAAAAAAACTATTGTGTGTATGAAAAAGTTTCTAAAAAAATCGATTTTTTCTACGGCATCTTTTGCTCTTTTTTTCACTTTTACCACAGCAAAAGCTCAATATCAACTACCTAACTCTACTTTTGAAACCTTTGAAACTGGTTTTAACGGCGTAGGGCAACAGCCTACAAGTTGGAAAGGCTCAAATGTAAGCCAGTCCGCACCCCTTGTGGGTACCATTACCAAGCAGTTGGTCAATGTCGAAAGCGCAGGTCGCACAGGAAATTGTGTGTACATGCATAACGAAATGGTTGGAGTATCAGGCATTGCAGAGGCTCCCGCTCCTGCATTTATTGCATTGGGCGAACCTTGGAATGCAATATCCGGTACAGATGCCAATTCAGCGATTGGCGGTTGTACAGGCGGTTTGAATTTTACATACCGCCCCGATACACTCTCGCTTTGGGTAAAACGCACTCCGTCTGCATCGGAAAACGCACGAATTTCTGTCTATCTTTGGTCGGGCAATTCGCAAGGCTCGTCTTATAAAAATAAAGGCGGAAGTTGCTCTTCTTCGTCAAGGACCAATGAGGAAATTGATATTAGAGGCAACAATTCCTGTTCCACAACTACGCTTGCAAATCTTATCGGTACAGGCGATTGGGTTAGCAATCAAACAATCAGTAATTGGCAACAGATAAAAGTGCCGATTGTATATGTTAATAATTCTATTCCCGAAAAAATAAACGTGATAATTTCGGCAGCGGCTTATCCGTACACAGGCGGCGATAATGCAAACTCAGTAAAATCAGGTTCAAAACTTTGGGCAGACGATTTGAGTTTAATTTATTCCTCAAAAATTGGTATTTTGAATATAAATAACCGCTCTCTTGCAGATTTTAATCCGGGTACGCTGGAATATACATATTCGCTTGGGCTTGGCGTTACCACTATTCCTCCGATTACTGCGTATAGAAACGGCAGGCAACTTACAGGCTCTGAAATTTCGATAATAAACGGCGCAGTAGATGGCGCGCCAACTACCATTACCGTTACCGCGCAAGATGGCAGCAGCACAACCACCTACACAATTAATTTTGTCAGTCAGCAATCAACCAATCCTCGACCTGAAGGGATTAAGATAAACGGCACTCCGTTAGCAACTTTCAACGGCTACGTTACTTCGTACAATATGGCTTTGCCTTACGGAACAACCTCCTGCCCAACTATTGAAGTTATAAAAGCGGAAGACGAGCAGACTTACACAGTGTCGAATTGCAGCAGTTTGCCCGGCAGCGCAACTGTTACCGTTTATGCTGCAAATACTTCGTATTCAGTAACTTACACTCTTAATTTTACTGTATCCCAGTTGAATGACAATACTTTGCAAAATATATTAATAGACGGCGAACCGCTGGCAAATTTTAGTCCGACAACGAATAATTATACGGTAGAATTGCCGTTGGGGACGGCGGTTGCGCCAAGTATTACGCCTGTTTCGGCTTACCCGGCAGGCACACAGACCATTATTTTGACCGAAAACGGACTTTACGGCACATCAACTGTTAAAGTCTCTTCGCCTGCAAGCAGTGAGCGGACTTACAGGATTAATTTTGTGATAACTCAGTCGTCAAATGCAAATTTGAGCGATATAAAAATTGGCGGTGAAACGGTAGAAAATTTTAATCCGAATACATATTTATATAATATTGTGTTGCCTCGAGGAACGGAAAATTTGCCCGCGATTACTTATACCAAAGGCGAGCCAAACCAGACTGTTGTCCTCACGCAAGGAGGATTAAACGGCGAGAGCAGGCTGGCAGTTACCGCGCAAAACGGCGCTGCAACGCAGATTTACAGGCTTAATTTTTCGGTAGAACGCTCCGAAGTTTCTACTTTGAACAATATTTACATCAACGGCAATGCGGTTTCGGGTTTCCGTTCAGACAGTCTGGTTTATAACATCGAGCTGCCGAGCGGTACAACTCAATTCCCTGTAATCACTTATGACTTGGGCGATTATGCTCAAACAGTCCGCGTTACAGGCAATAACCTGAACGGTGCGGCAACAGTCCGCGTTACTGCCGAAAATCCTGTTTTTGCAACGGTTTATACGCTCAATTTCTCAATAATCCGCTCTGCAAATGCGCAACTTGCCGATATTTTGATTGACGGCGTTTCGCTTGACGGATTTTCACCCGATATTTTCACTTATTCATATATTTTGCCCGAAACGGCTGAGGACTGTCCACAAATCACTGTGGTTAAGGCGGCTGCAGGGCAGCTGGTTACAATCGCGCGCCCGGAACTCACAGGCATGGCGAGCATTGAGGTTACTTCCGAAACCAACGACGGCAGCAATATCTACACCATAGATTTTGTTTATTCTGTTTCGACAAACAATTTGCTTGATTCCATTTATATAAATAATGTGAAACTTGCCGAATTTGAGCCTGAAATTCTTTCTTACGAAATTGCTTTGCCTGCGGGCGGCATTGCGCCGAATGTGGATTATTTTGTAAATGATTCCGCTTCAAAAGTTATTTTGATAAATAAAGGGCTTGACGGAACAGACATTGCGGTTACTGCCGAGAATGGAGCAATACGTACATATTCAATTACTTACAGTGTTGCGCCGGGCAATAATGCAAAACTTGCCAATATTCAACTTTATAACGAAACATTGCAGCAGTTTGTATCTTTGGCGGGCTTTGATGCGGAAACTTTTGAGTACGAAATTCCGCTTGAGTGGCGTGTTGCGGAAATTCCTGCGCTAAATCCTGTTAAAAACGATGAAAATCAGTTTGTTACAATTGCTTACAAAGGAATTAACGACACAACTGAAATCACTGTTTTTGCACAGGACGGCGTTACAGGTTCGGTTTATAAACTTTATTTTCCTGTTGCAAAATCGAATGTGAAAACTCTGAGTTCTATTTCGGTAAATGGCGAGCCTCTAACGCTTTCCAACAGCGATTACGAATTTAATCCGCAAAGATTTGTTTATAATGTAAAATTGCCTTACGGTACAATAGCCTCGCCTGCAATTACTTACGAAAAAGCGGTTATCAACCTGACGAATGTAATTTATGAGCAAAATGTGGAAATTGTTAGCAGAACTCTGCAAGAGCCGACTACAATTAAGGTTTTTGCAGAAAACGGCGAAACGCAAACCTACACGCTGCATTTTTCGATAGATATGTCGGAAAAAATTGGTCAAAATTACCTTGACAATATTATGATTGGAGGTGTGCCTGTGGCAGGTTTTGCAAGCGAAACAACCGAATACAGCGTAGTTTTGCCATACGGCACAACCGAAATGCCAACAGTGGAGTATCTCAAAAGATACCCTGAACAGAGTGTTTTTGTTTCCACAAGCGGCGTTTACGGCAATGTTTCTATAAAAGTGCTCTCTAATGTGTCAAACGTAGCGGCGACAGAATACACCGTAAAACTCTCTGTATCTGACATTCCGACAGTAACTCTTAGCAGCATTACATTTACGGACGCAACGGAGCAACCGAATTTCGACCCGCGCGTAAAATCCTACATTGTGCCTGTAACCGCACAGCCAACACCCTCTTACACTGTTGCAGGCGGGCTGTATGCTGTGTCTGTTGTTGATAATCATAAAAAATTGGAATTGAGAATAGAAAACGAAGACGGCAGCGTTACAAATACATACAGTTTTTGGTATTATTATGTAAATGATGTAATTCCAAATGCAAGTTTTGAAAATTGGGATACTTGGACAGGGAATTATTTTTTCACCGATTATAATTTTACAGAACCAACTTCTTGGCATTCCACAGGTAGATTAACAACAACTATTGGCGTTACCGTTATCAACAATTTGGTGTCGAATGTGGCGGGGCAGAGTGGTAGAGGCGTTACTTTAAAAGGAAAATACACCTCGCCAACCTACGATTATCCTGCGTTTATCACGCTCGGCACAGTGACAACAGGCGGCAGTATATCAAGCCACCCAAATTTAGTTAGCGGCAATATTCCGTTTAGAAACACGCCAGACGCTGTTTATATGGATTATAAATATTCAAAAAGTGGTGGGGGAAACGAAACAAATATGAGATTTATTTTTCAAATTTGGAACGAGAATGATGAAAGCCTTTTTTCAAATGTCTACACAGATGGAAACACGCACAACGATTGGTATTTGATGCAGTTGCTTGTAACATATTCGGACGCAAATCCGTTCCCTGCAAAAATGAACATCACTATCAATTCAGATAAAGCGGAAGCAACTATTTATCCAACAGGCAAGCACGGAGAATTAACGGCGGACAATGTACGTTTTGGTTTCAATTCTACATTAACAAATATTTTTACAAATGGAGTAGCAATACCGAGTTTCGACCCGACTGCAAACCACGCCACATATAATATTAATGTGCCTGCCGAAAGTATGATTGCGCCTGAAATAACTTTTGCAAATTCAGTGCCAGACCAAGAGGTAAGAATTACTGTCGGCAGCGAAAATGCAGAACGGAAACGGATTGCAACCGTTCTTTCAAAAGCAGAGGACAACGCCACTTTAACGCAGTATAATGTGATTTTCAATCGCCCCACAGCAACAGTTTCTACCCTTGCGGGAATTTCCGTCGGAGGCGTGGCTGTGGCAAATTTTGCGCCAACTGCCTACAACTATAATGTGCCGGCGGCAAACAGCACAATCTACACGCCCGATATTCAAATTACAAAAGGCGAGGGACATCAGACGATTGCTTATTCTGTTGCGAATAATGTGGTAACTGTTACTGTATCAGCAGAAAACGGCGCACAAAGTATCTATACGGTTACTCTTGTTGAGGCGCAATCCGAAGAGGCGGAACTTGCAAATCTTGCAGTTGAGGGACACAACATCGGTTTTGCAGCCGAAACATTCACCTACAATGTAACTTTGCCCGCTGCTGCAACCGATATTCCGAACATAACCTTTACAAAAAAGAGCAATGGACAAACGGTTATTTTGACCGCTTGCGCCGTAAATGATACCGCAGTAATCCGCGTGGCAGCAGAGGACAGCCTGCATTTTGCAGATTATAAAATTATTTTTACAAAAGAAAATATTGCAACATCGCATCTTTTAGCAAATATTTTTGCAGGCGGAAACTCTTTGAGCAATTTTGCAAATAGAACTTTTGAGTATAATTCAAATGATGCTGAACTGCTTTTTGTGAAAGAATTTACGCAAGACACGATTTTTGTTGAATATTTTACCGACAGCATAAAATGTTTTATAGGCGAAAATGTTTATAAAATCAACCTTGTTTATCAACCGTCAAGCGATGCCTGCTTGCAAAATATTTTCGTAAATCATTCGCAGTTAGACAGTTACAGTGAAACCGATTTTGATTATACTGTAAGTTTGGCAGACGAAACTTTGCCCGATGTGGCAGTTATAACCAAATACGGACAGACCATTTCTTTTGTTTGGGCAAAAAATTCGGTAAAAATCACTGTTACTGCGCAAGACGGAGTTAATCAAAATGAGTATGAGATAAATTTTGTCCCGTCAAACATCTCAAATTATTCCGATTTGAAAATGATTTATCTTGATAGCGAAATGCTTGAAAATTTTGCTCCGCAAACCTGCGAATATTCTGTTGAATTGCCCGAAGGTACAACGCAACTTCCTGTTATTCAGGCTGTTAAAGGAGAGCCGCACCAAACTGTCGAAATTGTAACCAACGGCGTAAGCGGCGATGTAATTATTACCGTTACCGCACAGGACGGCACCACGCAAAGTGTTTATACCATTCATTTTTCGGTGGCATTGTCGGCAAATGCGCTCTTAAACGATATTTTAATCGGCGGCGTGTCGATAGAAAATTTTGACAGCCAAACATTTAATTATCAATATGTTTTGCCCTTCGGCACAACCGAACTCCCGCAAATTGCATACGAAAAAGGACACCCCAATCAAACCGTAATAACGGCGGACAACGGCGTGAGCGGTGATTACACCTTTACCGTAACTTCGGAAAACGGCGCAAATACAAATGTTTATACCGTTTCGTTTAGCGTTGCGCCATCGCCCAATCCGTATTTGGCAAATATTTTCGCAAATAATACGGAAATTGCAGGATTTATTCCAGAAGTGCTTGAATATCAGGTAATTGTAATTTACGGTACTGCCACCGTTCCAACCATTACCTGGACTTTGGAAAATGAATACCAGACCGTAGAACCGACCTTCGCTGCAACTTTGGCAGATACCACTTTCCTTTTGGTTACTGCCCAAGACGGTATTCATACGGCAACTTACAAAATTTATTTTGAAGTAAAAAAATCGAATAACGCTTTGTTGCGCGATATTAAAATCGATGGAGAAATTGTTGCAATAAACGCGCGAAACCATAAATCAAACTATGATTTTGCATCGCAGCAGTTTGATTATGAGATAATTTTGCCTTACGGAACGGAAATTTTGCCCGAAATCACTTGGGAAGGACAAATCCAGATAACAGATTATCATTCAATAATTTATGACGACAGCGGAATTGACGGCGCAACAGGAACGGTAACTATCGAAGTTACTTCGCAGGACGAAAGTACCACAAACCTTTATATTCTGACTTTCTCTGTGGCTAAATCCGATAATTCAAAACTTGATGATATTTTGTTAAAAGAAGTCTCTTTGTCTGATTTTGATGCAGATACTTTGTTCTACACAATTTATTACCCGATTGGTACTGCCGAAAGCGAATTGCTGACGGCTGCCGATGTGGTTGGAGTAAAAAGCGACCCGAACCAAACTGTTAATGTGAGCGAGGTGGAAAACCACATAATCGTAATTACGGTTACCGCACAAGACGGCGTTTCTACAACGGTTTATGTGATAGAGCAGGTTATTCTTAAATCCGACAATGCGCTTTTGGCAAATATTTTAATTGATGATGTTCCGCTCAAAGATTTTAGTCCGACAAAGTTTAAATATGTCTATAAACTACCTTTCGGAGTGGCAGAAGTACCTGATATTAAGTACGTTAAATCTGAGGAAACTCAAGAAGTGGAAATTTCTGCGCCGCGTTATGTAAATGACACAACATTTATTTGGGTTACTGCCGAAGACGGCATTACAGAAAATATTTACAAAATTTTCTTTGAGGTTTCAGACGAAAATCCTGGCGAAACGCCGACAGCCGCTGACGTTTGTTTCAGTATTTATTCTTATGCAGACGGCGTTTATAAGGCATCTACAACCAAAAACAACGTCAGCATTGTGATTTTTGATACCTCTGGCAGGCTTGTGCATAAGGCGAACATTCCGCTTTCCGACCCGAATGACGACCTCTGTTCAGGCGAAGTTGGCGTAAAATTCAATTTCGGGCTGCGCAAAGGGCAGATTTATATTTACACTTTCATCTACAACGGCAAAAAACGCATTGTAACAAAGGATAATAAAGTGCTGCATTGACAAGGATTTGAAAATGCAAAAATACAATTTGAGGATTTGAAGATTTGAAAGATTGGGAAATTTTAATTTCAAATCTTCAAATTTTCAAATCTTCAAATTTTTCAAATCTATCGTTGTTTTTTTGTTTAAAAAAACGTAACTTTGCAACCGATTTATAGCATAAAAAATTTAAAATAATGCGTAACTTATTGGATTCTACCGATTTAACTGTTCAAGAAATTGACGAATTAATCGCCTTGGCGTTAGATATTGCCGCCAAACCCGAAAAATACCGCGAGGCGTTGAAATACAAAAAACTCGCAACACTTTTCTACGAACCGAGTACGAGAACACGTATCAGTTTTACCGCTGCAATGATGGAACTCGGTGGAAATGTACTGGGTTTTTCTGACGCAAATTCCTCGTCTGTGAATAAAGGTGAAACCGTTGCCGACACTGTGCGAGTGGTGGAAAATTTCGCCGATATTATTGCGATGCGCCACAACAAAGACGGCGCGCCATACGAGGCGGTGCAATATTCCAAAGTGCCGATTATCAACGCAGGAGACGGCGGGCATAACCACCCTACTCAAACGCTGACCGACCTGCTGACAATTTTCCGCGAAAAAGCAACATTCAACGGCTTGACAATCGGTTTTTGCGGCGATTTAAAATTCGGGCGCACCGTACATTCGCTCACAAAAGCGTTGGGAAGGTACAAAAACGTGAAATTTGTGTTTATTTCTCCAAATGAGTTGAAAATTCCCGCTTATTTAAAAAACGAAGTTTGTGATAAATCGAACTGTAACTATCTGGAAACCAACTCATTAGAGGAAGTTATACCCACTCTTGACGCACTTTATATGACAAGAGTTCAAAAAGAGCGTTTCGACACTGAGGAGGAATATAACCGCCTGAAAGACAGTTTTATACTTGACGCGGAAAAGTTGAAAACTGCTAAAAAAGATATGTTGATTTTGCACCCGCTGCCGAGAATAAACGAGATTACACAGGAAGTTGATAATGACGCACGGGCTTGTTATTTTAAGCAAGTGCAAAACGGCAAATATATTCGTATGGCGTTGATTTATACGCTTTTAAAATGGAAAGATGAGGGTCAAAAACCTCTCGCAGCAGATTACAAAGTTGTTGAGGGTGAAAAATGCGCAAATCCGCGCTGCATCTCGTCAATCGAAAACGTAAAACCGCTGCAAAAAGTGTCTGAAAATGGGCAAAAGAGGTGTTATTATTGCGATTATTCCAATTAAAAATTAAAAAATAAAAGTAAAAAACTTTATACATTTTACTTTCAACTAAAAAAATTATGAAAAAAATATTTTTAACATTAACAGCAACAATTTTTTTGTTTGCAGCAAATGGACAAGGACTTTATGACGCTCTGCGCTATTCAGATTACGGAATCGGCGGCACAGCCCGCTATATGTCGATGGCAGGCTCGTTTGGGGCGTTAGGAGGCGACGCGAGCGCGGCTCTCGACAACCCTGCGGCGTTGGGTATTTTTCGCTCATCGGAAATCAGCCTTTCGCTAAGCCTCACGCCTACAAGCAGTTACGCAGCTTGGAAAGGAGAAAACAGCAGAGCGAATGCAACGTATTTCGGCATAAATAATCTTTCGTGGGTTTTCAATATTCCAACAAACAGCGAGAGCGGTTATTTAGCGTCAAATTTGAGCTTTGGCTACCAAAAAATCAAGAATTTCAACCGCAAAACATACATAAAAAGCGGTGTTCAGCAGAGCGTTTCGCTCTCGAACTTTATTGCTGACTACACAGAGGACTTGTCGGAAAGCGCGTTGCAAAACAATGACGCTTACGGCGATGACAACATCGGCTGGCTCTCGATTTTGGGCTACGATGCAGGCTTAATTTCGCCTTACATCGACCCGGAACACCCTGAGGAAAACCTTTGGCAATCGAATTTAGGTGCGAGAGAAAGGGTTATTCCCTATTATGCGTCAGAGGAGCGCGGAGGAATTGACGAGTACAATTTTTCATATTCGGGCAATTTCAACGACAAATTTTACATCGGCGCAGGACTTTCGCTGCAATCGTTTTCGTACTCATGGAAAAGTACGTATTACGAGGATTTTGCAAACGGAGGCTCTCTTTCGCTTGAAAATCTTTTTGTAAGTTCGGGCATAGGCATAAATCTTAAAGCAGGCGCGATTGTGCGACCTGCGAAATTTTTGCGTTTGGGGATCAGTTTTGTTTCGCCCACATACTGCACAATGACTGAAAATTTACCGCAAGCCAAGATGCAGTCGGCTTTTGAACCAAGTGTTACAGCAAAAACGCCCGAAAATTATCGGTACAGTTACTCGTTTCAAACACCGTTGAGAGTGCAGGCAAGCGTTGGTTTGGTTTTTGGTAAAATTTCGGCGATAAATGTTGATTATCAATTTTCAAACCAAAAAAGCGCACATTTTTCAGGTCAATCAAATAAGGACTTTTTGCTTGAAAATAAAGATATTAAGAATTTCGCAAAAAATGTGCATGCCATAAAAGCAGGCATTGAATTTCGTCTTGGAAATTATGTAAAACTTCGCGGAGGATTTGCTTATGCAACCGCGCCTGTAAAAGAAAATGCGCCGAAAATTTTGCCCTACAATTCAATCCGCACCGATATGGAATTTTTTGCTTTCAAGCAGTCAATTTATGGCTCAGCAGGAATTGGATTTTATCTCGGTAAAAATATAAACCTTGATTTAGCATACGTCTATAACGCTAATTATCAAGAGTTTATGCCGTTTTATTATGCAGATAAAGAAATTAAAAAAGCATTAAAATCCGAAATAAAAACAGTGAAAAATAATATTGTTGCGACTTTTGCGATAAGGTATTAAAATGGAAAGCAGAATTGATAAATTTTTATGGGAAGTACGGTTGTACAAAACGCGCAGCCAAGCGGCAGAGGCTTGCAAAAAAGGGCAAATTTTTGTAAGTGGCGTTGCTGCAAAAGCCTCAAAAATGGTGCGGGAAAATGATATAATTCAGGTAAAACGTCCGCCCGTTGTGTTTTCGTTCAAAGTTTTGTCTTTTCCAAAAAGCAGAGTTGGCGCAAAACTCGTTGAAAATCACTTACTAAACACCACCACGCCCGACCAACTCGCCTTGCTTGAAACGCTAAAAATGGACAAGAAAAACGGCAGAGCGCGGGGCTTAGGACGCCCAACAAAAAAAGAACGCCGAAATATAGACGAATTTACCGAACAGCCCTATTTTGACGATGGTTGGGAGTTGGATTAGCACACAGACGACGAGGAGGCGATAAAAATGGGAACGCTCAACTACAATTTTTTTACGCCTGCGCTCGAACTGAATTTGCTCTATGTGAATTTATTACGATTTGAAATATCAGCGGCGGTTGCTTTTGCTTGCTTTAAGTTGCCGTTTCAGCGCACAAAATTTGAAAAGAGCGACAAACAAAAAACAATATTTTTTTCCGAAAAGAGAAAAAGAAAAATAACTATACTTATAGTCCGTTGTACGAAAATCTACAATAAAGTAATTTTACACTTTCAAATTTCCGTTATGAATATCAAAGAAAAAATAGGTAAAAGGTTACGCGAATTACGCACAATCAAAGGGTTGAGTCAAGAAAAATTCTCGTTTGAGTGTGAGTTGGACAGAACTTACATTGCAAGCATTGAGCAAGGCAGGCGCAATGTTTCTATTGTCAATATTGA
>JAISYF010000037.1 GCA_031270065.1 Prevotellaceae bacterium
TTTTTTGAACCAATGAAAGATTACCGAAAATCGGCATGGCTTTTCGCCGAAGAGCTGCAAAACAAATCATTAGAAGAGGCCGACCTGCTTTTTAAGCAATATTACCAAATAAGGCTGACAAATGATGAGCGCGAAACGCTTTACAGGGCACGCAATTACAAACAATCGCCCATCCCGACAGAAAAACGCTCCTCTTTAACGCTGGTACGTTCCGTTACGAAAATTTTGTATGACCGCACCTACATCGGATTTACCACTTACGGACACACCGGCGAGGATGTTTTTTTCGCCGGCTATCATCCCACTAATGACATGCCGACCGGCATTATCGCCAATACCGACGTGAACCGCTATCTCTGTCGCCAATTACAAATAGAAAACAAGTTGCCCGAACTGACCGAAACTCTTTTTACCCCTCACACCGAGCTGTTTGACGCCTCTTTTCAGGTGTGCATTGATTCTCTCGGCGAACAGAATTATCGCCTTACCGCCACTAAAAAGCGGCTGAAAATAGTAGCTGAAAGCGGTGATAATCAACTGTTTGTTAATGATAAAGCGGTGCCATTACGTTCAGTTATCGTCTATATGGCTCAAAATAAACTTTTTTATCTACCTAAAAGTGTAGAAACCTTTTGATTTGGGTTTACATGTGTATAATTGAGAATTTTATGTTATCTTTGCACCTGAAATATTTTTTATTTTTATGCTTACAAAAAAATACATAACCGAACTGAAATACAGAGGGAACGGCGATATAGCCAAACTTGTACAAGCCCAACGCGATGTGGGTACTATAGTGTTTATACTTGAAAGTTTGGGGCAACTGCCGTCTGATTTTCACGCGGACTTCTTGTATTCACTTTTGAGCCATAACCACGCACAAGTTCGATTGAATGCTGTAAAAAACATTGGCAAACTTAATGAAAAATCAGATACAAAACCACTTTTAGCACTTTATCAGCACGAGAGCGATACGAGCGTAAAGCGCGAAATTGTGTCTTCGATAGGTAGGCAACGAAAATGTATTAACAAACCAATTTTGTACAATTTTCTGAATGATGAAGACCCAAAAATTGTTTGTCAGGCAATACGTGGACTTTTGGTTTTTGAAAACGATAAGGAAGTAGCGGAACATTTAAAACCGCTCGTAAATCATAAAAATGAAATGGTGCGTACAGTGATTTACAAAGAATATTTTGCCAAAGAAAAAACAAAAAAAGACAGTTTGCCGCACGCCGAAACTTATGATTTTTTGAAAAATGTTGTGGTTAATGCCGATGTTTTAGAGGCATTGAAATATGTTCCCGATGAAAGTGTGCACTTAACTTTTACCTCGCCGCCGTATTACAATGCTCGCGATTACTCAATTTACCCTTCTTATCAGGTATATTTGGAGTTTTTGGACAAAGTTTTTCAAGAAACGCACCGAATTACCAAAGAAGGCAGATTTTTGATTGTAAATACTTCGCCAATAATTATCCCGCGTGTAAGTCGCTCACATTCAAGCAAAAGATATGGCATTCCGTTTGATTTGCACCCATATTTAGTAAAAAATGGTTGGGAATTTATTGACGATATTGTGTGGCTTAAACCCGAAGCGAGCGTAAAAAATCGCATTGGTGGATTTATGCAACACCGCAAACCGTTAGGATACAAGCCTAATTCTGTTACCGAATATTTAATGGTTTATCGCAAACAAACTGAAAAATTATTAGATTGGAATATAAGAAGTTACGACTACAAAACCGTAGAAGAAAGCAAAGTTGCTGACGGCTACGAAACGACAAATATATGGAAAATTGACCCTTGCTTTGATAAAGTCCATTCGGCAATTTTTCCTGTTGAACTTTGCAAACGGGTTATTCAATATTATTCCTACAAAGGCGATTTAATTTTTGACCCTTTCGGTGGTAGCGGGACAGTGGGTAGAACAGCAAAATCGTTAGACCGTTTATTTTTTCTTACCGAACAAGAGCCAAAATACTTCGAATATATGCAATCGAAACAAAAAGATAGTCAGTTATTCAAAGACCGCAAAACAAACTTCTTCACATTAGACGAATTTAAAAATGCAATCAGATGACCCTCACAGACCAAATAGCGAAAAATATAGTTACTCTTGTGCTAAAATCACAGGACTATCGTATTGAAATAGTGAATCTTATCAATGCTGAATTTCTGCAATTTACTGTAGATTTTTTCAAAAAGATTGCGTTGGCAAAATTGGATTCAAAAGACATTACGATAGAATGGTACAGACGCGAATTTTTAAACGAAAATTTGCCTGCCGATGATATTGCAATAAATTCTGGACTGAACAAGAAAACAATCAGCAATATGTACAACACTGCCACAAAAAATATTGTGATTGAGGCAGCAAATGAACATTTTGAGTCGCTTTATCAAAGTATTTTAGCATTGGTAGAAATGGAAAAAGAAATTGACTTGACCTTAACCATAAAAATGAAAGGGGTTTCTGTTGATTTAAATGTGAGTGAAAGTTTAATTGTAATCAATACTTTGGCTGTGAAACGATCCGCATTGCGTGGCGGACTTTGGAGTACAGCGGGCAAAAGTGCCGAAAAATATTTAATGCTGACTTTGTGTAAATTGTATCAAGTTCCTGAAGATCACTACAATGCAGCACATTTTGTAAAAGACAAAGGTAAAAAAGTTGATAGAGAAATTGACTTTTACCTTTTGAATAATGGAAAAGAGTACTTGTGTGAAGTTAAATTGATGGGCAAAGGCAATCCTGAAAGTGCCGATGCAATATTTGCAAGAAAATCAGATGTTTTCATTGCAGATACTTTGTCGCAACAAAATAAAAATCAAGCAGAAGAATTGAATGTGTTTTGGATTGCTTTGCGAGACACAGACGGCTATAAGCGTTTTGGTTTGGCTCTTGAAAAGTTAGGTATTCCACACAAAAATTACAATGGCAACTTAGATGTAGATTTGCGGAAAATTTTGGAAGAACTATTTTAATTATTACTGTCCGCTAAACATGTTTTTACTCAAAAAAATCAGCCCTTTTTCAACCAATTTTCGTATCTTTCCCCTATAAATTTTTCAAAAGAACGCTGTATTACGCTTGATAATACCAAAAATTTTTATTCGTTTGTGTATAATTGAGAATTTTATGTTATCTTTGCCGCCGCTTTCTGATAGCAAAAAGTGATTTTAATCAACAGGTTATCAAATTATTCAAAACAAAAATTAGAGTAAACAATGGCAAAAGTGTTAATTATCGGGGCAGGAGGAGTAGGTTCAGTTGTGGCGCACAAATGCGCATCCGTGCCCGAAGTGTTTAGTGAAATCATGTTGGCAACCCGCACCAAAGAGAAAGCCGACAAAATAGCCGCCGCAGTGGG
>JAISYF010000097.1 GCA_031270065.1 Prevotellaceae bacterium
TTATTAAGTGATTTAACAGTGCTAAATTACTAATAATCAGCGATATATGCAACTTTTTTAAGAAAAATTAACAGAAAAAATAATATAGAAAAATGGGCTTTTCAACCCGTGATTCGCATAATTATTAATTGTTAATTTTTTATACTCGACTTTCGATGTTGTGCCCTGTCATTGCGGGCTTTGACCCGCAATCTCAATATTACAAAAATGAGATTGCGGGACAAAGCCCGCAATGACAGGGTGCTGCAATGAAAGCAGGGTATAATGAAACGAAAAATTAATAATGAAAAATGAAATTCACCATCCCGCGCTTTGAGCATTTATTTCTTCGTTCTAAAAGAAAATGAAATAATGACAGAATAATCAAAAATTCTTGCACAAGTCTTTGTTCTTTAATTGCCACTGATTACACAGAGAAATTATTAATTGTTGTTAATTAAAAATGGGGCAGTTTTTTTATGAAAAAAAATTATTACCTTTGCAAATTATTTACAATCTTGGGTTTGTTGTGCGCAAACATCAAAGATTGCTGTTTTTATGTTTATTAATTATTTGTAAATCAATTATTTAACAAAGAAAATATTAAAAATTTATGTCAAAAAAATTTTCTACAAAACCTCGCAAAGATTCATTTTTTAACCTCTATTTTACTTCAACTGTCAGCATTGCGCTTGCGCTTTTTATGGTGGGACTTGTGGCGTTTTTGCTGCTTTGGGCAAGTAACGCCGCGCGTTACACAAAGGAAAATGTTGTGATTGCGCTTGTGTTGCGCGACAGCACGCAAAACTCTGATATTCAGCGTGTTGAGAATTACCTCAAAAGCGTTGATTTTGTGAAAAAATATCAGTACATCAGCAAGGAAAACGCTCTAAATGAGCATATTAAGGACTTGGGCGAAGACCCGACAGAGTTTCTCGGCTACAATCCGCTCAAAGCATCTTTTGAGGTTAATCTCAAATCGGACTTCGCCAACGAGAGCTCGTTGAAGTGGATTGAGCCGAAATTGCGGACTTACAATTTTATCGAAGATGTTGTGTATCAGAAAGATATGATTTCTGCGTTGAATGTGAATGTGAATAAAATTTCGGCGGTGCTGCTTTTAGTGTCGACCTTCCTGCTTTTAATCACTATAATCCTGATTAACAACACTATACGCATTTCAATTTACTCAAAGCGGTTTATAATCAACACTATGAAACTTGTCGGTGCAAAGGCGTGGTTTATACGCAAACCATTCCTTAACCGCTTTATTTTCAACGGATTAATTGCCTCGTTTTTGGCAACAACAGGCTTATTCGGCATCGGCTACTACCTGAAAAGTTTAGATGCCTCGCTGCCTCTCTACGATTGGCATTTCTTCGCCCCGATAATCGCACTCGTATTCGTTATCGGTTTCCTAATAAGTTTTTTCGCCGCACTTTTCGGCATAAACAGATATATAAGAATGAAAAGTGATGATTTGTATTTTATATAAAAAATAATATTCACGCTAAATTTGTAATTTACAGTGAATTGTTACAGTAAATATAAATGTATTCACAGAATATGAAAATATTTTAATTATCTTGAACCAAAAACTAAAAATATGGATTATTGGCATATACAAATGAATCAACCTTGGGGACGAGGCGAACAAAAAATCGATTCTATAAAAATGTTAAAAGAAACCCCGCCGATTATTGGAACGGGAGAATGGGTCGATATTCAATGCTCGTATTTCAAAGGGGAAGAAGGTGGATTAAAAACAGGCGATATAATTTTGGTAAGAGAAGGCGCAAAACCTTTGGCTCTTTGCCAAATTATGAATGAAAACTTTACCAATGATGATTTAACAGAAAAATATCTTCATATAAATTTTCGTGAGGTTAAGATTCTTGCTTATGCCGAAAATATGACTAACTTTCCTCAACCACAAAAAACATTACAAATTTTGTACGAACAAAACAATACTTCTTCGTGGAATTACATTGATAATTGGTATAAAAAAATCTTAAATATGGAACAGATAAACTATTTTATTGATTTGCTAAAATCAAACAAGAACCTAATTATGACCGGCGCACCCGGCACAGGAAAAACCTATTTGGCAAAGCAAATCGCCAAAGAAATGGACGCAGAAACGGCTTTCGTGCAATTTCACCCTTCGTATGATTATACCGATTTTGTGGAAGGTTTGCGCCCAACGCCGCCCGATGAAAACGGCAATATTGGTTTTGAACTGAAAAATGGAGTATTTAAAGAATTTTGCAAAAAAGCCATAAAAGCAAATTATTCGGGTGGAACGGATAATTTTGACGAATGTTGGAATAAAATGATAGACGCAATTAATATAAACTCGTCTTATTTTATGCAGGATTTAAAAGGAAATAATTTGTCTATGCCAACAACTTTAACGGCAAGAACAAACAATCCGAAATTTAATACACCTGTTGCTACTTATGAAACCGTTTATCGTTTGTATAAAGGCGAAAATACCAATCTTAAATATGAAACTTATCAAAAAATTGTGTTAAGGCATTTATTTGAGAATTTTGGATTACAAAAATATGAGGCAGGCATGACAATTTCCATCGAAAATAGAAAAAAATATGTTTTTATCATTGACGAAATAAATCGCGGCGAAATTTCCAAAATTTTCGGTGAATTGTTTTTTTCGATTGACCCAAGTTACAGAGGCGAAAACGGCAAAGTAAAAACCCAATACGCCAATATGCACACAGAAGAGGAAAATTTTTATGTTCCTGAAAATGTGTATATTATCGGCACAATGAACAATATTGACCGCTCGGTTGAAAGTTTTGATTTTGCTATGCGGCGGCGTTTTACCTGGGTGGAAATAACCGCCGAACAAAGTGCAGAAAATATGAATTTGCCCAAAGAAAGTAAAAGGCGAATGAAGTTACTGAATGATGCTATTTCAGAAATTGAAGGGCTAAATTCGTCTTATCATATTGGCGGTGCATATTTTTTGCAGGAAAATAATTTTGAAAAATTGTGGAAAATGCGCCTGAAACCTCTTTTGTTTGAATATTTGCGCGGAACGCCCGATGCAGATAAAAATTTGGAAAAATTAGAAAAAGCGTATAATTTGCAGGAAAATTTCGATGAGAACAACGGATAATAATTGCGGTAATTTTGAAATTTCAGACGAACATTGTGAAAATCTTCAAAAAATTGGAAATTACAATGTTTGTGATTTGTGTTCCAAAAATCCCGATTTGCTTCTTTTTCCACATTCTTTTAATGCAGGTTATTATGAAAAATCTCAAATTTTTTCATTATCAGACAAAATTTTGACTACCAACAATATAATGGGTTTTGTTGGACGAAACGATACGCAACTCACAATTTGCTCGCGTTTTGCGCAAAACAACAAAGATTATTTTTTGCATTATATGTTGCAAAAAGTGTTTGCAATCAATATTTTTAATTTTGACCAAACGTCCGACAAAGAAAATATCTGGGATTTTTTGCTGTATTTGTTTCCGTATTATTTGAAAAAAGCATATGCGCAGGGACTTTTTAAAGCGTACCGCTACGAAAAATACAACGATGCCAACATCAAAGGTGCGATTGATATAGCGCGGCACATTCGTACAAATATTCCTTTTGCTGGAAAAATTGCCTGCAACACGCGCGAATACACCTGCGACAATCCTGTAACGCAACTTATTCGCCACACAATCGAACATATAAAACTTCACCCGCTCGGCAGCGGCGTTTTGAATTGCGACAGCGATATGCGTGATATTGTGAGCAAAATTTGTTTCATAACTCAAAATCATTACAACAAAAACGAGCGTCAAAAGGTGATTTCTGCAAATTTAAAACCAATTTCACACCCATATTTTACCGAATATAAAATATTGCAAAAAATTTGTTTGAAAATTTTGCGGCGTGAAAAAATTACTTTTGGCGCGGAAAAAGATAAAATTTATGGATTGCTCTTTGATGGCGCGTGGCTTTGGGAAGAATATTTGAATACGATTTTGAAAAATCACGGATTTACGCACCCGAAAAACAAAACAAAGGAAAAAAGAATACTCCTTTTTAACAATTCACATCCTTGCTATCCCGACTTTTACAAAGAAAATTTTGTGTTAGATGCAAAATACAAGAATCTTACAACTTCGATTGCCAGCGATGATATGCATCAAATTATTTCTTACATGCACGTTCAACAAGCCGAGTTAGGAGGTTTTATTTATCCAGAAAAAACAGAAAAAAGCAACGAAATCAACATCGGAACATTGCGCGGTTACGGCGGAAATGTGAAACTTTGGAATGTGAATATTCCGCAAACGAGCGGTAATTTTTCAGAATTTTGCAAAAAAATGAAGAACGAAGAAAACAAATTTTTAGAAAATTTATTGCAATTCCCAACATAAAAACGGCATTTATTTGTAATATTAGAAAAAAATTGTACTTTTGCGTAATTTTGGATTTTATGACAAAAAAATCATCTTTGGAAATGTTACAAAATATTCCAATTTTATGTTTGGTTTTGTTACAAAAAAACTCGATTTTATGTTTGGAAATGTTACAAAATATTCCAATTTTATCTTTGGTTTTGTTACAAAAAAACTCAATTTTATCTTTGGTTTTGTTACAAAATATTTCAATTTTATGTTTGGTTTTGTTACAAAATAGTTGTACCTTTGCAGCGTAATCAGTTGATATACTATGTTTTATAGAAAAGTTTTAATATCGTTGCGTGAATGGGCTGAAAGTAAGCACAGAAAACCGCTTGTTTTGCGGGGCGCAAGGCAGGTTGGCAAAACCACAATAGTGGAAGAATTTGCCAAATATTTTGATGATTTTTTGCGTCTGAATTTAGAAAAAATAGCGGACAAAACCGTTTTTGAGGCGAATGATACGCCCGAAGATGTGCTTTCTGCAATCTATTTGTTGAAAAATAAAGAAAAAAAACAGGGGCGGACTCTGCTTTTTATAGACGAAATTCAAGTTTCAAAAAAAGCGGTAGCACTGTTGCGCTATTTTTACGAGGATTTGCCCGATTTATATGTCATTGCGGCGGGTTCGTTGCTCGAAACGCTGATAGATGTGCAAGTTTCGTTTCCTGTCGGGCGGGTAGAATATTTGGCGTTGCGACCTTGCTCTTTTTCAGAGTTTTTGGGGGCAATCGGCGAAAATCAAATCAAAGAAAAATTGCTGGCTGCTGAATTGCCCGATGCTATTCACAGCCGCGTAATGAAATTTTTTAATGAATTTGTGCTTGTCGGCGGAATGCCCGAAGTGGTTGCCGCGTATGCCGAAAACCGCGATATTGTGGCTTTGCGAAAAATTTACGATACGCTTTTGAGCGGCTACCGCGATGATGTGGAAAAATATGCAAACAACAAAACTGAGCGGAATGTGTTGCGACATATTTTGAAAAACGGTTGGCGACATGCGGGGCAAAGGATTAAATTTGAGTGTTTTGCAGAGTCGAATTACAAGTCGAGGGAGGTTGGAGAGGCGTTTCGCACATTGGAAAAAGCGATGGTGTTGGAACTTTGTTACCCAACAACTACAACCGATTTGCCGCCTGCGCCAGATTTGAAAAAATCGCCAAAACTGCTTTGGCTTGACACAGGAATTGTAAATTATGTTGCAAAAAATCAGTTGGAATTATTTGGAACACAAGATATTAGCGAACATTGGAAAGGAAAAATCGCCGAGCATATAGTTGGACAGGAACTTTTGGCGCAAAACAATTCGGTGTTGGCACAACGCAATTTTTGGGTGCGTAATGCTAAAAATTCGCAGGCGGAAATTGATTTTGTGCTACAAACCGACACACAACTTTTGCCGATAGAGGTAAAAGCGGGACATAACGCCAAAATCAAATCAATGCACCTGTTTATGGAGGAAACGAAAGGCGATTTTGCTGTACGTTTTTGGAACAATCCAATGCAGAAAGATACGGTCGAATTGCCGTCTGGCAAAAAATATACATTGCTGAATTTGCCGTTTTATTACGCAGAAGTTTTGGAAAAGATGATTGAAAATTAGTTTATCGTACAATTATATTTAAATTTTATTAACATTAAAAAAAATAAAAAAATGACAAAACAAAATTACATTATTATCGCTATTGCATTGATTATCATTGTGATAGGGTTCTTGATGATGACGGGTAGCACTACGATGCTGGACTATAACCCCGACATTTTTTCGTTTCGCAGAATAACACTCGCGCCGATTGTTACAATTATCGGTTTCGTGCTTATGATTGTGGGAATTATGTTTAAATCTAAAAGTGTAAATATTAAAGATTGAAATTTTAAAATTTTAAAACTTTAATATTTAATATTTAAACTTTATTAAGATTATGACTTGGCTACAATCTATCATCATTGCTATTGTTGAGGGTTTGACGGAATTTTTACCTATTTCCTCAACGGGGCACATGATTATTGCCGAGAGTTTGCTCGGCATCGAAAGCACCGAATTTGTTAAGGCATTTACGGTGATAATTCAGTTTGGCGCGATTTTATCGGTGTTTGTGCTGTATTTCAGACGTTTTTTTCAGAGTGCAGATTTCTATTGGAAATTGCTAATTGCGTTTTTGCCCGCCGCTGTTTTGGGTTTATTGTTCAGCGAAAAAATTGACTTGCTGCTCGAAAGCGTGCAAGTGGTGGCGGTAATGCTTATTTTGGGCGGAATTTTTATGCTTTTTGTAGATAAAATTTTTGCTAAAACTTCTGACAATCAGCAAGTTGGGTGGAAACGCGCGTTGATAATCGGCTTTTGCCAATGCGTTGCAATGATACCCGGCGTAAGCCGTTCAATGGCAACGATTGTAGGCGGAATGTCGCAAAAATTGACGCGCAAAAACGCCGCCGAATTTTCGTTTTTCCTCGCGATACCGACAATGGCGGCAGCTAGCGGTTACAAAGTACTTAAACTGCTGTCAGACGATACTTCGCGCTCGATGCTGCTTGACGGCAACAACCTTTTTGTGTTGTTTTTGGGCAATGTTGTGGCGTTTATTGTGGCGTTGCTTGCAATAAAATTTTTCATAAATTTTCTCACAAAATACGGCTTTAAAGCGTTTGGCTGGTACAGAATTATTGTTGGCACAGGGATTTTGATTTTGCTGTGGGCAGGAATTGATTTAAAAATTTAACAAAATTAATAAAAATATAGTTTTTATTATGGACAAATTACAGATTGTAGAAAAAAATTTAGCAACTACGGGGTTGCGTTTTGCAAATTACATTATTGACATACTTTGTTTTTATGCTTGTTTCTTTTGTTTTACAATAATTGTAGGCGTTGTTTCAGTATTATTTGGCGTGGATATTGATTTTGATGCGTGGGGAAATATAAACTCTGCATTGGACAGATTAATAACAATGTGTTTGCTTGTATTTTATTATTTTGCATTTGAGGCATTGACCAAAGGTAGAACTATCGGCAAACTTATTACAGGCACAAAAGTTGTAATGGAAGACGGCGAAGAACCAACCGTAAATGCCTGCTTAATTCGTTCTGTTAGCCGTATTATGCCTTTTGAAGGGTTTTCGTTTTTGTTTCGTATGTCGGGTTGGCACGACACTTGGGCAAAAACTCGCGTTGTAAAGAAAAAAGCCTTTGAAGAAGACGTTTTAATTGAATTTGAAATAGAACAAATTGGCAAAAATGAAAACCTGTAAAATTCTGATAATTTTGTAATTTTGTAAAAAAATGGATTTTAAAAACGGCGAGATATTATATTTTAACAAACCATTGCATTGGACTTCGTTTGACTTGGTTAATAAAGTTAGATGCTTGATAACCAAAGAGATAGGCGAGAAAATTAAGGTAGGACACGCAGGAACGCTTGACCCGCTTGCAACAGGAGTAATGATTTTGGCGACAGGCAAGGCTACAAAGCAGATTGAACAGTTGCAGAGCGGCATAAAAGAGTACATCGCCACGCTAAAACTTGGCGAAACAACGCCCTCGTTCGACCTTGAACACCCTGTCGATAAAACATTTGAAACAGAGCATATTACGCGGAAATTGGTTGAGGAAAAACTCACGCAGTTCAAAGGCGAGATATGGCAGATTCCGCCTGTCTATTCAGCGATAAAAGTCAATGGCAAACGTGCTTTTGACTATGCCCGCAAAGGCAACGAGGTAGAACTCCAACCCAAACTCTTGGCGATTAACGAACTCGAAATTTTGGATTTTGCGTTACCCTACCTCAAAATCCGCGTGGTATGCAGCAGAGGCACATATATTCGCGCTCTGGCTCGCGACATCGGCGAGGCGTTGAATAGCGGTGCGTATCTGACAGAGTTGCAAAGAACAAGGATTGGCGAAGTGAGGTTGGAGAATTGTATGGAAATAGAAAATTTTTTAGTTATTAAATAGTTGTTTTTGGTTATTAAATAGTTGTTTTTAGTTATTAATTGTTATTTTTTGGGTTATTAAATAGTTGTTTTTTAGTTATTAAATAGTTATTGATTGTTATTAATTGTTGTTTTTTTTGTTATTAAATAGTTATTAATTGTTATTTGTGTTTTATGAACAGGTTAGAGGATTTAGAAATTTATAATATCAGTATGGAAATTGGCGATGAAGTTTGGAAAATTGTTGCTAATTGGAATTATTTTGCAAGAGATACTATTGGCAAACAATGGACGAGAGCGATTGATTCTGTAAGTGCTAATATTAGTGAGGGATATGGTCGGTTTTCATATATCTAAATGAGGCAATTTGTCCGTATTGCTCGCGGTTCTCTGATTGAACATAAAAATTGGTTTCAGAAAGCAATTAATAGAAATTTAATAACAAAAGAATTTTATGATTATTTATTTACAAGGAGTAATATTTTATCTTTAAAAATAAATAACTATTTAAAAGCACTTGACAATAAAATTAAACCACAACAAAACAACAAATAACTATCAATAACAATAAATAACAACAAATAACTATAAATAACTATAAATAACGACAAATAACCATCAATAACAACAAATAACAACAAATAACCATCAACAACAACAAATTAACAACAAAATAAATATTAAAAATGAAATTATCACAATTCAAATTTAAACTGCCTGAGGAATTGGTTGTGCAGTACCCTGCAAAAAATCGAGATGAGGCGCGTTTGTTAGTCGTTCATAAAAAAACAGGCGAAATAGAACACAAAATAGTAGCCAATATCATTGACTATTTCGGACCTGACGACCTTTTTGTGTTTAACAACACGCAAGTTTTTCCTGCATTGTTAGACGGAAAAAAGGAAAAAACGGAGTCTTCTATCGAAGTTTTTTTGCTCAGGGAACTCAACCCTGATTTGCGTCTTTGGGACGTGCTTGTTGAGCCTGCACGCAAAATCCGAGTCGGCAACAAGTTGTATTTCGGACCCGACGACTCGCTCGTTGCCGAAGTAATTGACAACACCACATCGCGCGGTCGCACAATCAGATTTCTTTTTGACGGCACGCACGAAGAGTTTAAACAAGTGCTGTTTTCCTACGGCAGAATTCCGCTTCCGCCTTATGTGAAACGCCCCACTGAACCAGACGATGAGGAGCGTTTTCAGACAATTTTTGCTGCGAAAGAGGGGGCGGTAGTTGCGCCGTTTGCGGGGCTGCATTTTAGCAAAGAACTGATGAAACGAATGACTATTAGAGGCATAAATTTCGGTTATATCACGCTGCACTGCTCGCTGAGTATATTTAGGACTATTGATGTTGAGGACTTGGTAAAGCACAAAATGGACTCTGAACAAATGGACGTCAACGAGGAATTTGTAGAACTTTACAACAAAACTCTTGATGCTGGTAAAAAAATCTGCACTGTCGGCACTTCGTCATTTAGAGCGTTGGAAACGGCGGCAACTGTCAATGGCAGAATTAAACCTTACGGAGGTTGGACAAACAAATTCATTTTTCCGCCGTATAGCCTGCAAACGGCTGATAATTTGATGACTAACTTTCATGCTCCGCTGTCGTCAATGTTAATGAACGTTGCCACATTCGGCGGTTACGAGATTGTAATGAGAGCCTATCAAGAGGCGATTAAAGAGGGTTACCGTTTCGGCTGCTACGGCGACGCGATGTTGATTTTGAAAAATTAATTTCAGGTCGTATTTTTAAAAGTATGCTGCTATAAAACAATGAAAATCAGGGCAAAAAGTGTTATTTTTGTAAATGCAAATAAAAATCATACTTCATTGCCCCAATTGTAGAAGTGCAAAGATAAAGCAAAATGGTAAAAAAAAACGTCAAAAAAGTAAATCCAGATAGTTATTGAGATATTGCAAAAATTGTGGATTTTGGTGTTACTTACTACACTGTTTATATGGATTGTCAGAATAGTTTTATCGCTGTGTTTCAGGCAGATAACCATATTGCTGGCAAAGCGGAAACGAAAGGAATTGAGGAAAATAATTATCGTTTGAGGTACAGAATTTAGGCGTGAATTGCGGAAAATTTGCTGTCTCTCAAAGAAACTTTTTAATCATTTCAGAGCATTTGAATTGGCGTTATTTTATATAAATTATAGATATATTTAGTAGCATACTTTGTAAAATATAGTTAAACAATTAAATTGTTAAAAACTTTGTTGTTTAAAATGATAGTTATTGACATTTATTGATTAATTTTGCAAATTATCAATGAATATTTTTTATATTATGAAAAACATAAAAATTAAAATTTTTGTTCTTTGTGGAATAATTTGTTTCTCTGCGGTAAATGTTAGTGCGCAACGGTGGCGTAGCGGCGGCGGTGGCTTATACGATTATGCAAAAATATATGGCATAATGCTTTCTGGCGGTGTAAATTATTACTTCGGAGACATCGAAAAAGAGGGAATTTTCTCTAAATACGCGCCAAAACAGATGAAATATTACGGTCAATTAAGTTTTTCGTTCAGCGTGATGGACTATCTGACAATCCGTCCTAATGTGATTGTCGGCAAACTGACGGGCGAGCGCAACTTATACGCTTTCAGTTCGTGGAATATTGAGCCTGACTTGCTGTTTGAATTTTATCCTTGGACTGTGCATCGCGAATGGGGCGGATTTTATATTTACGCGGGCGCAGGCTGCAATTTCGGCAAGATAGATTTCAACTATACACTTGATAATGTGGAGTATAACCGCAAAGCCAATACTATAATGCCAATGATTCCGCTTGGTGCAGGGCTTAAATTCAATTTGACGGAAAACCTGCAACTCGGCATCGAACTCGGCTACCGTTTTGCGTTGATAGACAACATCGACCGTAGCCTGGACGCATACCCGTTTATGCACAACGGCACTCTTATGAAAGGTAGCAACTCGCAATGGATTGATGGCTACTACACTTTCGGACTGACGCTTGGGTATTATTGGAAATATTAAGAAAAAATTTGTATTGTATAAAAATAATTTAGTAATTTTGCCCACTGAAAAATTAATTTTTTTTTTAAATAAAAACTTCAATGAAAAAAGTAGTATTAATCAGGCACGGCGAAAGTGCTTGGAACAAAGAAAACCGTTTTACAGGCTGGACTGACGTAGATTTGACCGAAAACGGAGTGCAAGAAGCCGTAAAAGCGGGAAAATTGCTCAAAGAACAGGGCTTCAGGTTTGAACGCGCTTTCACTTCTTACCTGAAACGCGCAAATAAAACACTCAACACAATCCTCGACCAGATGGATTTAGACTGGATTCCCGTTGATAAAACTTGGCGTTTAAACGAAAAACATTACGGAATGCTGCAAGGTTTAAATAAAGCCGAAACTACCGAAAAATACGGCGCGGAACAAGTAAAAATCTGGCGCAGAAGTTACGACATACGCCCCGATGTAATTGCAAGAACCGACCCGCGCTCTGCCCACAACGACCCGCGTTATGCAAACGTTCCAAAATCGTTTATTCCTGATACTGAGGCACTTAAAGATACGGTTGAACGCGCTTTGCCCTATTGGCTCGAAATAATTTATCCATCGCTTAAACACCACGACGAGATTATTGTGGCTGCACACGGAAATTCGCTTAGGGCGATTATCAAATACCTCAAAAATATTTCCGACGAGGACATTGTTGAGTTGAATTTGCCGACTGCCGTTCCTTATCTTTTCACATTTGACAATGATTTGAACCTTGTAAAAGACGAGTTTCTCGGCAATGCTGAGGAAATAAAAAAACTGATGGACGCAGTTGCTAATCAGGGAAATAAAAAATAAATTTATTTCATAATTTGAGAATTTGAAAATTTGAAAATTAGGTGTTTCAGAATTTTCAAATCATCAAATCATCAAATTTTCAAATTTCATGTTGTTCGATTTTTTTGTAAAACAAATCACTTCCGAACTGCCTTTTGTGCCGACAGATGAACAAAAAGAGTGCATAGAACTTTTGGCGAAATTTTGCACAAATCCTGTTCAAAATCAGGCGTTTGTGTTGAAAGGCTACGCAGGTACTGGCAAAACTTCGGTTGTGAGTGCACTTGTGCGGGCAATGAAAAATATGCAGCAGGGCGTGATGTTGCTTGCGCCTACGGGCAGGGCAGCAAAAGTTTTTGCGCACTATTCGGGCAGTGAGGCAACTTCCATTCATAAGAAAATTTACAGGCAAAAGTCGGCGGCGGAGTTCAATTTTATGCTTGATTACAACAAGCACAAAAACACGCTTTTCATTGTAGATGAGGCGTCTATGATTGCTAATAACTATCAAGACGGCAGCGTTTTTGGTTCGGGCAGGCTACTCGACGACCTCGTGCAATATGTCTATCAAGGCGAAAATTGCAAGATGGTTTTGCTCGGCGATACGGCGCAGTTATTGCCTGTGTATCAAGACTTTTCACCTGCTTTGGACAGGAAAATCTTGCAGCAGTTCAACCTCGAAGTCGAGGAATTTTTGCTTACCGAAGTGGTGCGTCAGGCTGAGGACAGCGGAATTTTGTACAACGCTACAAAAATCAGAAATTTGCTTGATAAACCAATTTATAAAACCCCTAAAATTAATCTGCAATTTCCTGATATTCAAAATATTACAGGTGCAGAATTGATTGACTGCATCTATCAGTCGTACCGCGAAGTTGGCGAAATGAATACGATTGTGGTTACACGCTCAAACAAACGCGCAAACGTTTTCAACAGCGGAATTAGAAATCAGGTTTTGCAGCGCGAGAGCGAACTTGCAAACGGCGATTTATTAATGATTGTTAAAAATAACTATTTTTGGAATAAAAAATATGAGCAGTTGAATTTTATTGCAAACGGCGATATTGCCGAAGTGGTGCGAGTGCGGAAACATAACGAACTTTATGGATTTCGTTTTGCCGATGTAACGCTGCAACTGCTTGATTATGAGTTGGAAATTGACTGCAAAATTCTGCTTGACTCGCTCTCTGCGCCCACGCCTGCCGACAATGACGCAATCGGCAAAAAACTTTTCTCAGAAGTGGAACTGGATTATCTGCATATCGGCAACAAACGCCAAAGATATGCGCAAATGCGTGAAGATGAGTATTTTAACGCGCTTCAAGTGAAATTTTCCTACGCCGTAACTTGCCACAAAGCGCAAGGCGGGCAGTGGCAGCACGTTTATATCGACTGCGGTTATCTCACTGACGAACAACTGAATAAGGAGTTTTTGCAATGGCTTTACACCGCTTTTACCCGCGCTCAAAATAAACTTTTTTTAATAAATTTTAAGAAAGAATTTTTTGAAAAATAGTAGTTTTTTGCCTCATTTGCCAAAGTAGTCCCAAAGATAAAATCAAACAACCGACTGCAAATGGCAACATCTGACTTACAGAAATGTCAAGCGTGTCGGTATTTGTGTTTGGAAAATAGTTTTGCACGATGTAGAAAATGATTACCGAAACGGCATTGTTGATAAAGTGCGCCAACATCGGCAGCCACAACGAGCCTGTGAAACAGAGCATATAGCCGAATGCCGCGCCGAGTAACATTCGCGGAAAAAAACCGTAGAATTGCAGGTGTATTGCGCTGAAAATGAACGCAGTAACCCATATTGCAAGATGCATATTCTTGAAAAAACGCTCTAAAATTCTTTGAATAAAACCTCTAAAAAGCAGTTCCTCGCTTACCGCCGCAAGTAGCGCAATTATTATTAAATTTACAAGCAAACCGCCAACAGAATTTACCGTTAAGAACTGCTCTGTCAGCACTTTAAGTTCGCTTTCGGTTTGCGCAGCCCATCTTTCAAATTCGCTCAAAAACGAGGGTAAACGCATTTTTTCGTTAAGCAAAGCGATAAAATTTACCGCAGGAATTGCCGTAAATGCAAAAATTGCAGTCAGCCAAAAATTGCGCAGACTGAAAGATTTTAATCTCAAAAATTTTTTAGGATTACTTGCTGTGAAAAACACGCAAGCAAAAACAGGCAAAGCAAAAATCAAAACCGACTGTGCCGCTTGTAAAAATTTTTGATACGGAATATCTGCCTCATTCCCAAAATACGCCAAAATTCCAAAAATCAAAAGTCCCAAGCAAAACACGCCGATAAAAATTAATATGGCAAAAATGTTTTTATTCATATTTTTTTTTGTTATTTTGTTGTTATTTATAGTTATTGGTTGTTATTAATAGTTATTGATAGTTATTAGTTGTTTGTTGTTGTTTGTTGTTGGCATTTTGCTATAAATAACTATAAATAACTATAAATAACCATAAATAACCATAAATAACTATAAAATAACCATCAACAACGCGATGTAAAACAATTTTAATAGCATAAATTTTATTCAAAAAATTCATTTCCGCCTTCGGAACGCATTGTATATTCCATTTCAGATATAAAACCCATTATTTTTTTACTGTTTTTATTGAAATTTTTAGCCAATTTCAACCAATAAGCAAATTTTTTAAAATCTTTGTCTTTGTAATAAGCCCGCAGAACATTGTAGCAATTTTCGCCGTCATAACTTTTGTCGGTGCAGCGGGTAAGAGCCTTTTTACAACTTTTCGCAGCGTCATTCGCCAAACCAGCATTTGCCTGCGCAAAAATCAGTTCGCGGCAGATAAGAGCATCGTCAGGGTAACGCTTTGCGCCTATCTCGGCAACCTCAATCGCCTCGTTGAACGCGCCCATGCAGTTGTAAGAATACGCCATTTCAGAAAAAAACGCGCGGAATTTAGCCTTTTTTTCATCTGCAAGTTTCAGATAAACCAGCGCGTTGTAGCAACTTTTCCATTTGTTGTAAATAAAAGCAATGTTGCAAAGCGACTGCGCAGTCGGTTTCTTCTTGTATTTTGTAATCCACGAGGGCAGTATAGGCAGGTTCAATTCCTCCAATTTTGAATTAGGAATTAACGCAACTTGCTTGTCGTCAGGCTCTAATTTGATAATATTTAACTTTGACGATTTGTTTTTTTGCGGAATAAAAACACCGTCATTGTCAATAGTAAAATTGCCTTCAATGCAGAGGTTCAGCCCAACATTTTCCTCAATAAAAACGAACCCGTAGAGATACGAATTTGCCTTATTTTGCTCAACGGCAACCCAATTTTCCTCACAGTCGATAAACCGCTTGTCAAAAATCAAATCCTGCGCAAAAATCTGTGAGGAAACAAACAGGACAGATGTTAAAAATAAAAATTTTTTCATAAAAAATTATTTTATAGAATTTTTGATAAAATCCACAAAAAGAGGGTGCGGATTAAGCACTGTGCTGCGGTATTCGGGGTGGAATTGCACTCCGATAAACCATTGATTATCAGTATTTAACTCCAAAATTTCGGTTAAATTTGTTTCAGGATTATAACCAGAACAAATTAAACCGTTTTTCTCAAAATCTTCAGTGTAACGGCTGTTTAACTCGTAACGGTGGCGGTGGCGTTCATAAATCAAATCTTTGCCGTAGATTTTCGCCGCTTTCGCACCTTTTTTCAGTTGGCAGGCATACGCGCCGAGCCGCATCGAACCGCCCATATTGAGAATATGCTTTTGACTTTCCATCATATCAATCACAGGGTTTGCTGTGTCAGGATTGATTTCGGCACTGTGCGCATCACTGAGTTTCAGCACGTTGCGGGCAAATTCTATCGCCATACATTGCATGCCAAAACAAATTCCGAGACAGGTAATTTTCTCTCTGCGTGCGTAACCCGCAGCGATAATTTTCCCTTCCATTCCGCGCTCGCCAAAACCTGGCGCAATCAGAACTCCGTCTAAATCTTTCAATTTTTCCGCAACATTTTCCTCTGTAATCTCCTCCGAAAGAATAAGTTTCAAATCCAATTTTCTATCATTGTAAGCCGATGCGTGAATAAGGCTTTCAATAATTGACTTGTAAGCGTCAGACAGACGCACATATTTTCCTACAAGACCAATTTTTATGTTTTTTTTAGCATTTTTTAGTTTGTTTAAAAAAATCAGCCAATTTTCCATATCAGGTTTGCGCTCGTCTTTTATGCCGAGTTTGCGCAAAACTATTTTGTCCAAACCCTCTTCCTGCATTTTTATCGGCACTTCGTAAATGGTTTTTACATCAATATTTTCAATAACCGCCTCTGGCTCTACATTGCAAAACAACGCTACTTTGTCTTTAACGTGCTGAGCGATAGGGTGTTCGGTGCGCAAAACCAGTACATCAGGTTGCACTCCTTCCTGTTGAAGTTCTTTTACGGAATGTTGCGTAGGCTTGGTTTTCAATTCGCCTGCTGCACTTAAAAACGGCACATAAGTCAGGTGTATCGACAGGCAATCTTTGCCCATTTCCCACCGTAATTGGCGTATGCTTTCTATAAAGGGCAAACTTTCTATATCGCCCACCGTACCGCCAATTTCGGTTATCACAAAATCGAAATCGGCGTTTTTGCCGAGTTCCAAAATATTCTCCTTAATTTCGTTGGTAATGTGCGGAATAACCTGCACTGTGGTGCCGAGATAATCGCCTCTGCGCTCTTTGGTAATCACGTTTTGGTACACTCTGCCACTTGTGATGTTGTTTGCGCGGTGCGTTTCCACATTAAGAAAACGCTCATAATGCCCCAGGTCCAGGTCGGTTTCCGTGCCATCGACAGTAACGTAGCACTCGCCGTGTTCATAAGGATTGAGCGTGCCAGGGTCGACATTGATGTATGGGTCAAGTTTCTGATTTGTAACCCTGTATCCCCGTGCTTGCAGCAGTTTTCCGAGCGATGCGCAAATAATGCCTTTTCCTAACGAAGATGCTACGCCCCCTGTTACAAATATGTATTTTGTATTCGGCATAAAAAAATGATTTTTATTAAATTTTTCAAAAAAACAAAAAATGCAACAATATCTGTTGTTGCTTGATTTTCAAATAGTTAATAATTAAAAAAGAATTAACATACTTGTACTTCAACGGGGTACAAAGTTAAATATTTTTTTGTTATCTGCAAAATATTTTTGATTTTTTTTTATGAATACCCGTAATTTGCCCAAGTATAATCATAATCTACTGATTTTATGGGCTTTACCACAAAGAGCGTGGCGTTGCCAGACAATGCAGAAATAAAATTTCTAAATTTTCGATACTGCCAAAGCCTGAATTACAATCTTAATTATCAATTATTTAAAAATTTATTTCTAAAATGCACAAAGGATTAAATACAACTAAAATCAGACTTAAAAATCACATTTTATGCCTTAATTTTTTAATTTAGGATTTTTTTCTAAAAATATTTGAAATATCAGAAATATTATATAATTTTGCAACTTTAAAAGTCTAATTTGTAAAAACTGTTTATACCATAAAAATCTTGTAGAAAAATGAAAAGATACTTGGATATTTTGGACAAAAAAATCCTGAATATTATTTCTAAAAACGCGAGAGTTCCGTTTTTAGAAGTGGCGCGGGAGTGCGGAGTTTCAGGCGCGGCGATACACCAAAGAGTGCAAAAACTCATTGGCAGCGGCGTAATTAAAGGTTCGGAATTTATTGTTGATACATATAAGATTGGTTACCAAACCTGCGCTTATATCGGTATCAATATTTCGGATATGACCTATTACAAGAACGTTATTACGGCTCTTGAAGCAATACCCGAAATTGTAGAATGCCACGCAACAACAGGTCGTTATGTGCTGCTAATCAAGGTGTTTGCACACAATAACCGCCATCTTGGCAACATTATAATGGACAAAATTGTTTCCATTAAAGGCGTTACAGGAACAGAAACTTTGCAGGTTTCGTTAGAGGAAGTTTTGCGCCGTCAAATTGACAAATTTGATGCCGAAGACGAATCTGACACAGAAGAACCCGATGATGACAAGGAAAATATTATAGAATAAAAAGAGAGGCTTTTGCCTTTTTTTATAATCCTCCCGAAATCGCTATAACTTGACCTGTGATGTAACTTGCTTTTTCAGATGTCAAAAATCCAACTAAATCCGCAACCTCTTCCGGTTTGCCGAAACGCTGTGCAGGAACAAGTTTTTTGAGTTCATCGGCGTTCAAGTTCTTTGTCATATCGGTTTCGATAAAGCCGGGAGCAACAGCGTTGCAGGTAACGCGCTTTTTCGCTGTTTCGAGTGCGAGGGCTTTGGTCATACCGATAATGCCCGCTTTGGCAGCCGAATAGTTGGTCTGCCCCGCCATTCCATTCACGCCAGAAATAGACACAATATTAATAATGCGTCCAAATTTTTTGTTAAGCATATATTTTACCAAAAAGCGTGTAGCGTAAAATGCGCCGTTCAAACTCGTGTCAATAACGCTCTGCCACTCTTCGTCAGAAAGCCAAAACATAAGATTGTCTTTGCGAATGCCTGCGTTATTTACCAAAACGGCAATATAATCGTCAGTATGTGCCGTCTGCCAAACCGTAAGTGCCTGTTCCACAGCGTTTTTGTTTGCCACATCAAATGGCAGCAGTTCAACTGTACCGCCTGCGTTTTCTATCATTTTTTTTGTTTCCTCTGCGGCGACGGTATTGCTTTGATAATTTACCAAAACCGAGTAGCCCATTTCGGCTAATTTTATCGAAATCGCTCTGCCGATACCGCGCGAACCTCCTGTTACAAGTGCGTATTTCATATTTTTCAGTAATGAAATTTGAGTATTTATTTAATGAGTGCAAAGATAACATAAAATTTTCAATTATACACAAACGCATAAAAATTTTTCAGAAAAATTTATAGGGGGGGATTTGAGGATTTGAAAATTTGAAAATACAATTTGAATATTTGAATATTTTGGGATTTTAATTTCAAATCCTCAAATTTTCAAATCCTCAAATTGAATTTTCAAATCCTCAAATTGAATTTTTGTATTTTTATCTGTGTTAAATTCTGTAATTTGCGGACAAAAAAAATAGCAGCGCGGCATTTACTCCGCCAAAACCCGAAAGCAGTTTTATAAAATAATTTTTGTCGGTTGCGGCGGTTTTTCGACAAATATTTATAGGACAATCATCATTTTCAATTTTTTCTTCGGCTTTGCAAGTCAATTTTTCATTTTCAATTCCAATAACTACCTGATTTTTAAGCGCATACATCGAAATTATGCTTTCCAGCACGCCTGCCGCGCCGAGCGTATGTCCAAAATACGCTTTGAGCGAATTTGTCGGAATATTCTGTAATCCCGCACGCTCAATCGCCTGCATTTCCATTGCATCGTTGTAGGGCGTGGCTGTGCCGTGAGCGTTGATAAAGGCGATTTCAGTATCAAGTAGCGAGTAGCGGGTATCAAGCAGAGCGTGCAAGGCTCGAAAACTGCCCTCGCCAACTCGCGAAGGCGCAGAAATATGATTTGCATCATTACGGATTGCACCGCAAAGTAATTGAATGTGGCTGTCATTTTCAATCTTTCCTTTGACTTTGCAAGTCAATTTTGCATTTTTCATTATAATTGTTGCCGCCGCCTCGCCGAGATTCAGTCCATTGCGCTGACTGTCAAAGGGTCTGCAAACCTCTTGCGACAATGCTTTAAACGATTGAAAACCCGAAATAATAAATTTTGACAGAAAATCCGCGCCCACCACAACAGCGTAATCGAAATTGCCGTTTTCGAGTTCGCGCAACGCTGCAATTTGCGCCGCTGCACCCGAAATGCAGGCGTTGGAAACCACAAGAGACGTGTTAGGATTGCCGAAAAATTGAGAAATGGTTTTTGCCGAATGCCAAAGATAGATTTGCAGGGGCGAAAAATTTTTTGCCTCTACGCCCAATAATTCAATATTTCCTTTGGTTGTCGAAAGAATAAAAATTGTTTTTTTGCTTGACAAATCAATTTGTGCCTCTTTGTTGGCGATAAAGACGGACAAAATAGCGGCTTTTTCGAGGATTGTTAAACGTTCCGTATTTTCAAAACAGGGAATGTTTGCGGAAAATTCATCATTGAGCCGTTCCCTGTCAATCAATGAGGCAACAACAGATTCGGGCAAACCGAAAAGGTTTTCGTAACGCCGCAAACCCGATTTGCCCGCAAGCACATTTTCAAAATTTTCCTGCGAAGTGAAACCAAGTGAAGAAATTATATTTGTACCTGAAATGTTTATCATTTATTTACAGTTAAGAGGCAATAAAAAACTTACAGAATTCATTTTAATATTTTTTGCAAAAATAATTTTGCTTTTTTGACGATTTCTTGCCATTTTTCTTCATCTTTGCATTTTGACAATCGGGGCATTGAAAATGTATTTTTATTTGCATGTACAAAAATAACGCTTTTTGCCCTGTTTCTCATTGTTTTTTAGCAGCATACTTTTTAAAATACAGCCAAAGTATTTTTCGTAACTTTGTGATTATCAAAATATTACAAAGTATGTACAATAAAACGGAATTAACTAACCTGACTAAAAAAACTTTGGCAAAGGTCGGAAAAAAATTTCACATTGCCAAATCGAAAACGCAAATCAATAAAGGGAAAATGCAAAAAATTCTTATTGCTGTTTTTCAAATTATCAAAATAAATTGCTATCTTTCCCCTATAAATTTTTCGGAAAAATTTTTATTTGTTTGTGTATAATTGAAAATTTTATGCTACCTTTGCACAAAAAAAATTACTCAAGAAAATCAACAACGTTGTGAAACTTGACAATTTAAAACTAAAAACATCACAAAAATACACGAATGAAAAGGAATAAGGAGGAGTTAGTAAGAGTTAGGAGTTATAAGGAATTAGGTAGAAAGTACGGGAACACCTAACTTTCAACTTTTATTTGTGTTGTCAGTAAGGTTAGTGGTTAAAAATAAATACTATAATATGAAAATATCAATCATACAAAATGAAATAAAATGGGGCGTGAAAGAGGAAAATCTCGCCTCGTTTGGAAGGTACATGCAGGAATGTTACGGCAAAACAGACTTGGTAATCCTGCCCGAAATGTTCTCAACAGGCTTTGCCGTAGATACGCCAGAACTATCAGAAAACACTGACGGACAGGCAATTAGTACGATAAAAACTTGGGCAAGTGAAGGCAATTTTGCCGTTGCAGGCAGTTTTATGGCACAGGAAAATGAAAAATTTTATAACCGCAGTTTTTTTTGCTTTCCTGATGGAAAAATTGAGTTTGCCGACAAACGCCACCTTTTTATCGGAGACGAAAAAAAGTTTTTTACCGCTGGCGATAAAATTTTAAATGTGGAATTTTTGGACGTAAAATTCAGATTATTAGTCTGTTACGATGTGCGTTTTCCTATTTGGGCGCGATATACAGAAGAAAATCCCTACAATGTGCTGATTTATGTCGCCAATTTTCCAAAAGACAGAATTGATGTTTGGGACACGCTTTTAATGGCTCGCGCAATGGAAAATCAAGCGTACGTTTGCGGCGTAAATGCCGTTGGCATAGACAGTTACAATGTCCGCCACAACGGACATTCGTGCATTATTGAACCTCGCGGAAAACGAATTGCGGAGTTTGAGGAAAACGAAATCGGAATAAGAACCGTTGAAATTGATGTTGATTATCAGCAAAAAATTAGAACAAAATTTCCGTTTCTCAAAGACGGCGACTTTAATTTCAACTAACAAATGCAACATTAAGTAATAAAAAAAATCTTTCAAAACTATTTTTTTGGCATGCCAAAAAATAGTTTTGAAAGATTGGGCAAAAATTATTACTTTTACGTTGCATATGAAAAAAGCTCACATTACCCACGAACAAAGGTACACAATTTCCGCGTTAGTTGCGCAAGGATGTACCCAAAAATTTATCGCAGACACTATAAAAAAAAAAATAAGTCTGTGATTAGCAGAGAGCTACGGCGCAATATAAATCCGAAAACAGGCAAATATTCGTTTTCGGTTGCGCAGGAACTCGCCGATTTACGCAAGGAAAGAATGAAAA
>JAISYF010000137.1 GCA_031270065.1 Prevotellaceae bacterium
GACAAAGGTACAAAATTAATTTCAGTTCTCAACAAAAATCTCGACGGAAAGATGAACAAAGCCCGAATTAAGTTTCTCGGCTTGTTTATTTGTGCGCTCTGTAAGGTTCAAACCGTAAGTTTTCAAAAGTTGGCAAGTGCCTTTGTGCGTTGGCACTCGAAATTTGCCAACGTTGCAGTGCTTGTTTAACATTGTTATCAGCAGGGGGAAAGCAACACCGTCGTGTATCACGGTGAGCGTCAGTACATTGATTGTTGAGAACTGAAATTAATTTTGTACCTTTGTCCCCGCCCTTGATAATTTTCTTTGCCATTATAATCGTTTTAATATTAGTTGTAAAGGTACGAAAAATCAAGGACTTTCCCAAGAAATATATGTTATAAATTATTAAATATCAAATGGTTACAGCGACAAAATATGATTTTTGTCATGTACTAAAATAAAAGATAATAATTTTCAGGTAAATATACGGGTATTCATTAAATATTTAACGCACAAAATTTAACAAACCTCATTTTCACCTGATTTTCTAAACAAAACTACCTCAGTAACCTAAAAAAACTTTTGCGCTTTTTTTTATAAATTCCAGAAAATTTAATTACCTTTGCACTTTTAATTATTTAATCAGGGTATATCGTAATATGCCCATATAAATCTTATTATTATGAAAAAAATTCTTACATTATTCTTTTCTTTTTTGCTGCCGTATTTTGTTGCAGCGCAGGTAGTTACAACATATCCTGCATTTATCACAAACAGTTATAACAATGCTATTACCGTAACTTTTGACCCCGCACAAGGCAATGGCGGAATGGTTGGCGCAACAAAATGTTTTGCCCATACAGGACTGATTTTAGAGGGCAGTTCTACTTGGCAATTTGCACCTGCTTGGCGAGGAGGCGAGGAAAAATATCAAATGACAAAGGTCGGCAATAATTGGCAACTGACCATTTCTCCAGATATTCGTTCCTGGTATGGTTGTTCTGCAGATTCGGTTATCAAAAGGATTGCATTTGTTTTTAACGATGGCGTTGGCGGCTTAAAAGAGGGTAAAAACGCTGACGGCAGCGATATTTTTGTCGATTTGGTGGAAGAAGGACTAAATGTGCAATTTATTACGCCCGCAAGCAATCAACTTGTGAATAAAGACGCAAGCGTAAATTTTTCTGCAACTTCTTCCGAAAATGCAAATTTAGAGTTGAAAATTAACGGAACTTCTAAAAAATCCGTTAATAACAACACAACTTTAACCCACACAGAAACATTTAACTCTACGGGCGATTTTGAGTGCATTATTTTTGCAACAAAAAACGCGGAAACCGTTAGCGATACCGTAAAACTTTGCGTATTAACCGTTTCGCAAACAGCGGCATTGCCCTCAGGCATTACACAGGCAGGCATTTATTATAATGAAAACGATGCCACAAAAGCCACATTAGTTTTATATGCAAAAGATAAAAATAATGTACAGCCAAGCAATATTTTAGCGATTGGCGATTTTAATGATTGGTCTTATTCAAACCAATATCAACTCAAACAAAACGGAAACGGCTATTGGTGGATTACGCTCGAAAATCTTGTTCCGCAACAGGAATACGCCTATCAATATGCGGTGAAAACAGGAGATAATGTGGTAAAAATTTCCGATGCGTATACCGAAAAAGTGCTTGACGGCTGGAACGATAAATATATTTCTGACGAAATTTACCCGAATTTAAAGAAATTTCCAACGCAAACCTCCGAACTCGCGGCGGTTTTGCAGACAGATAAACCACAATTTAATTGGAGTACGGAAACTCAAAATTTTTCTGCACCAGATAAAAATAATCTTGTAATTTACGAAATGTGGATACACGATTGGTCTTCGTACCGCTCTGTAGATGAGGTTATTAGCCGCCTTGATTATTTGCAGTCGTTAGGAATAAACGCACTGGAACTGATGCCAATTTGCGAATTTGACGGCAATATTTCGTGGGGTTACAACAACAACCACTATTTTGCACCCGACAAGGCATACGGTACGGAAACAGCCTACAAAACGCTTATTGACGAGTGCCACAAACGAGGAATTGCCGTTATTCTTGATATGGTTTTCAATCACTCCACAGGCAACCACCCCTTTGCAAAACTCTATTGGAACGGTAGCAGCAATGTTTCCGCAAACAATCCTTATTATAATGTTACAAGCCCGCACCCCGGAACAGGCGGTTACGGTCCTGATTTCAACCACGAATTTCAGGAAACAAAAGACTATTTTAAGCGCGTTCTCAGATATTGGCTTGCAGAATATAAAGTCGATGGTTTTAGAATGGACTTGTCGAAAGGTTTTTGCGGACCAAATTGCAACAACCGCGTGTCAATTATTAATGAATATTATAATGATATAAAATCTGTTAAGCAGAATATATATTTTATTCTCGAACATTGGAACAGCAGCGAGGAAATCGGTTTTGTAAGTAACGGAATGCTCTGTTGGGGCAACGGCAGCGGCGGAAATACAAACAACGCCTATTCGCAAACCGCAATGGGCTGGCTCAAAGACGGCGACAACCTTTCGGTTGCGAATAAAAACGGCTGGGTGTCTTATGCCGAAAGCCACGACGAAGAACGCAATTTTTATAAAGCAAAACAGAGTTATGCCAACGGAAATTTATCTACCAACGAAACTGCGCGTTTGAGCCGCGTTCCGCTAAATGTTGCTTTCAGCGCATTGCTCAAAGGTCCACAAATGCTTTGGCAATTCGAGGAAATGGGTTACGACTACTGCATTGAGTGCAGCAATGGCAGAACAGACCCAAAACCTGTGCCTGATGCTCTCGGTTGGTACTCTAACTCGTTGAGAATGAGCGCGTACAATAAAATTGCAAAAATAATAACGCTGCGCACAAAATTACTGCCCGACCTTTTTCTCAACGGCACTCAAAGTAACGTTGATGGACTCGGCACAGGCAAATCGTTGCGGAAAATGCACTGGTCGCACAACGGAAAAGAGGTTATTCTTGTTGGCAATTTTAATGTTGATGGCGGCACGCAATACATAGGTAGCGTTACCTTCACAATGCCTGCGGGTACTTGGTACAACTACTTGAATAACAACGCAGTACAAAACGGAAATACAACTTTGACTCTGCAAGCGGGCGAGGTGTATGTTTTCACAAACAACAACACGATAGTTGCGCCCGCAGATGTAAATTTTGATTATATTGCAGATGTGCCAAATGTTTTTGACGAAAATCGCGCATTTATTTACCCGACAATTACCGACAGTTATTTATTTTTGGAAACTTCCGAAAATGTGCAAAATATTTCTGTAATTTCGTTGCGCGGGCAGCAGGTTTTGAACGCAAAAAATACGAAACAAATCAACGTTTCAGCCTTGCAGAGCGGTATGTATTTGATGATTGTAACATTTGACAAACGGCAAGAGGCTTTTAAATTTATTAGAAAATAAAAAATTGGAGAATACAGGCAATTCCTTGTCATTGCTGGTCAAAACCTGCAATCGACAGGGAATAAACAAACTTTGTGTATTCTAAAAATATATGGAATTTTTTGCAGAATGGGGATTTTTGGGGCTATTTGTTGTGTCGTTTTTAGCGGCGACAATTTTGCCTTTCGGTTCTGAGGTGTTGTTTGTCGGAATGATTTTTAGCGGTTACAATGCGTGGGCTTGCGTTTTTGTTGCCACTGTCGGGAATTGGCTTGGCGGCTTAACTTGCTATTACATAGGCTCTTTGGGTAAAATCGAATGGGTGGAAAAATATCTGAAAATCAAAAAAGAAAGTTTAGATAAATATCTTTGCAAAATTCAAAAATATGGCAGTTGGTTTGCTTTTTTTGCTTTTGTACCGTTTGTCGGCGACATAATTGCGGTGGCAGCGGGTTATATGCGCTGCAAATTTTGGAGCACTGCTTTTGCAATTCTCTGCGGAAAATTTATCAGATATTTGTTGTTAATGTATGCAAATAATATGGTGTTGTAAACAGTAAGGGGCAGGTTTCAAAACCCGCCAACAAAAAATTACAAAATTTTTCTTATAAAATTATAGGGGCGAAAAAAATCACCCCTACACAACTTCCGCCTCTATTTCCCCGTCATAAAAAAGAACCGAAATTTTGTCATTTTTCTTAACTTCTTTTGATGAAATTGCGGTTTTTCCCGCTTTTTTGGTAATTGTGTAGCCGCGTTTTAGAATGGTTTGCGGTGAAAGCAAATTTATAGTTTTTTCCGACAAAATAATTTTTTGTGTTTCGGAATTAATAAAATTTTTAGTGAAATTTTTGATTAAAAGCAACGAATTTTCGTTTTTTTGACGTGAATTTTGTAAAAATTCTTTCGTTTTATAAGAAATTTTGTACGAAATATTTTTTAGATTATTTTGTTCATTATCAAGCATTTGCCAAACAAGATAACTAATTGACTGCGAAGCGTTTTCAATAAAAACTTCCTGTTCCTGTATCTTTGCAATCAGTGTTTCGGCTGCTGCTGTGGGAGTTTTCGCGCTGATGTTTGAAACAATGTCAAGCACAGTCAAATCGCGCTGATGCCCGATGCCGCAAATCACAGGCAGGGGAAACTGCGCAACGTGCGCCGCGATGTTGTAGTTGTTGAATGCCGACAAGTCCGAAGTTGCACCTCCGCCTCGAATAATAACGGCAACGTCAAATTTGTCCGCGTGTTCAAAAATTCTGTCCAAAGCCGAAATAACCGCATTTTCCGTTTGCTCGCCCTGCATTGCAGCCTCAAAAAGTTTGACGTAAAATTTATATCCAAAAGTGTTGTTTTTCAACTGATGGCAAAAGTCTTCAAAACCCGCAGCTGTTTTCGATGAAATTACGGCAATTCGCTGAGGCAGGATAGGAAAGTGCAGGTTTTTATTCATTTCTAAAATACCTTCGTTAGTAAGTTTTTGAATGATTTTATCGCGCAACATCGCCATTTTTCCCAACGTATAAGCCGCGTCAATATCGGAAATTGTGAGCGAAAGTCCATAATTTTCGTGCATTTCCACTGTGCAAAACACCAAAATTTGCATTCCAGCCGCAAATTCCATGTTGGTTTCTGCAAAAAAATACGGCTTAATCATTCTATAATTGTTCGCCCAAATTGTAGCCCGTTGCCGAGCAACAATTTTCTCGCTAACTTCCTCTTTATCAACGAGTTCAATAAAACAATGCCCGTTAGCGTTTTCGTGTATTTCGCTAATTTCCGCCCGCACCCAAACACCCTCAGAAAACGCGCTTTTGAGAGTGCTTTTTATCGCTAAATTCAATTCAAGTAAGGAAACGGAGTTCATTTTTTTTTTTACAGTATTACATAATTTTCAAAATTAACAAAAAAATAGGTGAATTATGCAATCACGATAACTATCGGGAGTAATTATGTTAATTATTTATACAAATTGTTTTACCTCATTTTCGCCGATTTCATCGTCGCAGAGGATTATCAGCCTTTCGACAACATTCCTCAGTTCGCGTATATTTCCGCACCACGCCAATTTTTGCAATTCCTCTATTGCCGACTGCGTAAATATCTTATTATCAATGTTTTGCTCGCTGCAAATGATTTTGTTGAAATGTTCCACAAGCAGCGGAATATCGTCAAGTCTGTCTGCAAGGCGCGGAACGTGAATGTTGATTACGTTCAATCTGTGATATAAATCCTCGCGGAACAAGCCTTTTTCAATTTCTTTGTGCAGGTTTTTATTTGTGGCTGCCAGCACTCTGACGTTGATTTTGATTGATTTATTGCTGCCCACAGGCGAAATCACGTTTTCTTGCAAGCAACGCAGCACTTTTGCCTGTGCTGAGAGCGACATATCGCCGATTTCATCGAGAAAAATCGTGCCATTGTTTGCCTGTTCAAATTTTCCCGTATGGTTTTTTACGGCGGAAGTAAAAGAACCTTTTTCGTGTCCGAACAACTCGCTTTCAATCAATTCCGATGGTATCGCAGCGCAATTTACCTCAATAAACGGCGCGTTTGCTCTGTGGCTTAATTCAAAAATTTGTCGTGCAACAATCTCTTTGCCAGAGCCGTTCTCGCCTGTAATCAGTATTCTCGCCTCTGTCGGCGCGATTTTTTTTATCAAAGCACGGACTTTTTCTATCGGTTCGCTTTCGCCAATCATTGAGTTCGGCGAGGAGGCATTTGCCTTCAAATGTTTCGGTTTCACCGTATTTTTGTCTAATTCCGCCTTATTCACCGCGTTTTTCGCAACATTAATCAGTCGGTTTAGGTCAATCGGTTTTTCGATAAAGTCAAAAGAGCCGAGTTTCATACAATCCACCGCAATTTCGATATTTCCGTGTCCCGAAATCATAACAATCGGAGTTTTGCAATCCTGTTCAATAAGCATACTCAGGCATTGAATACCGCTGATTTCGGGCATTTTTATATCTAAAAAAATCAAGTTGTAGTTGTTTTCCTTGACTTTTTCCAAACCAGTTTTTGCGTCTTCGGCAACATCAACCTCATATTTTTCAAACGTCAAAATATCTTTCATTGTATTTCGGATTGAACGCTCGTCGTCAATAATCAAAATTTTTGCCATAGGGTAAATCAAAGTTAAAATTTTCTGCAAAAATACGATTTTATTTTCATATATAAAACACTCACAAGTAAAAAAACTATTGCTGTCCGCTAAATTTAACAACCGCACAAATCACCTGTCCGAGATGCCTGTAAAGCGGTATTTCGGATTTGTTTTTGAAAAAGTAAGCCCCCCTATTCAAAATTGATAGCAAATTGGACGATTTTAGGTGGCGATTTCGCATGTTCTTCGGAAATAATTTGCCACCCTCTGTTAGGATTTTCCATGAAGGCAATGAAGTCTGTGTATTTGAGTTTTTTCTTTATTTTGGTAACAATGTTATCAAAGAGAGAAATGGTCGTTAAATCGTTTCGCGGACAGTAATATTAAAAAATAAATCGCCGTAATTTTATGGCTATTTATTTTTTTTTCTAAAAAAATGACGAAAAAAAAATGAAAATAATAAGAAATAATACTATTTTTTTGTAGAAAAAACAGTAGTATTGTCTTTGTAAGTCATTGATTTAACGTGATTTATCTATATTTATAAAAAAAAATCTAAAAA
>JAISYF010000177.1 GCA_031270065.1 Prevotellaceae bacterium
TCAAGTGCCTGCTCTGCGGTATATTTGCCATCATTGTGCGATTGTGAGCGGTTTAACAAATCAATAGCGTTGTTTAATAAATCATTTATAGAATATTTCCCAAAAGTTTTATTTTCTATGATGTTCAAATATATAGCCAAAAATTTGTAAAGTTGTTTCCGACTACAAATGTAGTCAATTTTGAAAGTAATTCACCTGACTTCCTCTGTAAAAAACTTTTTTTCATTCACACGCGCTTGGAAAATTCGTATTTTTCATGTAATTTTGACACTGGGACACATTACGCATTTTGAGGCGTTGAGAATCTCATATTTGGCATTTTTTTATTTCAAAGTATGCAAATATTCAATTCTCGTGAGGTTAAAGGTGTCGCGGGTGTCGCATTGTCAAAGTCAGGAAGAAGTTGAAAAAATCAAATCAGGTGAATTGCTTGCAGAATTACGTAAGGTTCCTGAAAATAAATTAATTAATAAAGGGAAGCCTTTGTTACAAGAAGAAATAAATCAAATTGTAATAGAATTTACTCAACTTATCGGGAAAGGAATGTCGCAAAAGGATGCCTGTAATATAATTTCTGATAAATATGGTCGAGGTTATTGGTCTGTATTAAAAATGGTTTCTACCACAAAAAACAACTTGTCTCAAAATCAAGTATCTTCCCTTTTTGACTAAATTCAAGGTAATATTTATTTGAAAAAACCTTGACAGCCGCCGCTGATTGTTGTGCTCACCTGCGGCGCACTGCCGCCCTCGTCTTCCCTGCGGTCAGAGTTTTGTGCTACGCCCGCGCACAGCCCCAACTACCCACTCAAAAAAACAGTTGAATTTTTTACTTGTTGATAAATTATCGTGGAAATGTCAGATAAAAATTGTACCTTTGTGCTTTCTAAAATCTGTTTATATGACAAAAGAAATTTTGATACCGATAGAGAATGATTACGCTGTTGAAAAGAGCAAGATTTTAACTTCGTTTGATACTTTTTTTTTCAAACGAATTTGGTTTTTATTTCATTGATAATCAAATAGAATTACAATTAGGTGCATTGGATTATACAATGTTTCAGCATACTGCAAATAAAATTCTCTCAAATGGTTATTTGAACGATTTTTCAAAAGTTGCAGTACAATCTTTGTTGGATTCAATTACTAATATCAAAAGTTATGGTTTGAAAAACGGTAAGCGTGTATATGTTGATTACAACAACGAAAGAAAAGTTTTAAATCGTAAAGAGAAAGAAGAAAAACGCCAACAGTTTTATTATACAAAAGGCAACGATTTTTCGCAAAAAAAACAACGAAATTCCAAAAGAGTTTGAAAATAAAATTATTTGTGACGAGAGTCAAAATATTTTATCAAAATTGCCTGATAATTGTGTGGATTTAGTTTTGACTTCGCCGCCATATAATTTTGGTTTAGATTATGCCTCAACTGCCGATGATAATCATTGGGAAACTTATTTTGAAAAATTGTTTGGCATTTTTGCCGAATGTGTTCGAGTTTTGAAATGGGGCGGTCGTGCTGTTATCAATGTGCAACCTTTATTTTCCGATTATATTCCCACACACCATTTAATCAGCAATTTTTTTATTCAAAAGAAGATGATTTGGAAGGGCGAAATTTTGTGGGAAAAAAATAATTATAAATTAGCCGCATAGGAAATGAGAAAAACTATATTCCACACGGTACGCTTGTTGAAAAGCGAAAAGCAAAAGGAAATTACGATGATGTATTTTCTGATATGATTGAGCGATATGAGTATTGGTCAAAAGAAAGTTCTATTCTTAATTCAGAAATTGAAACAGAATTAAAACAGAAAATTCAAATTCTCAATGATTATAAAAACTATGTAGATAAACTAACAAACGAAGACAGCTACTTCAAAATGCAGGATAAAATGTCGTCTTCAATAATGGAAGAGTTTTTATTTTATCTTTTTAAAGATATTCCTTCGATAAAATCAAGCGTGGAAGAGGGGTTGATTTATATGGGTTCAGCAAATGCATATACAGATTTGTCTTTTGCGCCCAAAAATATAAAAGATTTTTTGATGTATCCAAATGTTTTTATTAACTACAAAAATCAAGATTTTACTATCTCAAAATTTATTAAATGTACTTTTGAATGTAATGGGGAAGAAGAAAAACGAGAAATAATTGTTCCTACTGTGGCGATAGAATGTAAAACTTTTATTCCTTCGACAATGTTAGGTCAATCAATTTACGAGGCACAACTTTTGAAACAAGGCAACCCATATTCTTTGTATATAGTTGTTGCGGAAACAAATGCTTTGAGTGATGATGTGAATTTAAAAAATATTCCTATTGACGAGATTTTTATTTTGAGAAAACAAAAAAGAAATTCTCAAAAAAATAAAGTAAGCGACAAAAAACCACTTGATTATCATGTAATAAAAGATTTGTATGATTATGTAAAAGATTATTTGAATAAAGAATGGTTTAACAATGAGCGAGCCACAGAAAGAGGCAGGTTAATAAAAATAATGTAATATGGAAAAGAATATACAATTAACAGAAAAGGAATTGACAATATTATATGAGGCAATATTGTACTATTTAGAAGAAGCAGAAATTCCAACTGAATTTTCAGAGACCGAAATAGATGATTTGCTAAATAGGATATTAAAAATTCTCGTATTGACCAAATATACATATTGAAAAAAGATGCAAAAAAAAGTAATGCTGACAGCATTGATATTGCCGAAGATGTTGTATCCTTAATTTACGAAGATATAAAAAAACATTTAACTGCAAAATGGGCAGATATTGAAAATAGTAAATACCAAAATACAAGGAATAGAGATTGTCACCCAAGTAGATACAGACCGTGCTTACGGTGGAATAGTTAGGGCAGCCAAAGGTAAGTTATTAGAAGAATTTTGCAAAGAACTTGTCAAAATGGCTTGGAATGAATTAGGTGGTACGGCGGAAGATTTATCTTTTCCTACACAAAGAGTTCCAATCTCATTGAAAAGAGAATATTTAGAGAAAATAAAATCTACAGAAGTAAAAAATTGGATTATAAATAATTACAAAGATTTTATTTTTCACGCACAAGTTGATGTTCACGTTTTTATTCAAAGTGAGTTTGCATTAGGTATTGAATGTAAATCATACACGGAAAATGCAATGTTGAAACGGATTTTAGTGGATTTTACCTTATTGAAAACAGTATATCCAAATATGAATTGCGCTTTATTGCAGTTTGAAAGCCAACTCACAGGCGATTACTCTCAAATAAACAAACAGATAATTTTGGGCAGTCATTCAACTCATATTTTGATGTTGATTTGAATATTATGACTTTGTTAGAAGGCGAAAGAAAAGTTAATCAGGAGTTTCACAAACCTGAATTTTTGAAATCTCTAAAAAAAGAAACGCTTGTAAAGACGGTCGAAAATATTGAAAATTTATTGAAACAATTTATAAAATAAACATTACAAATATAATATGATACAATTCAGTCCAAACGGGCTGATTTTTTATGCCTTTCCTGACTTTGACAATGCGACACCCGCGACGTCTTTGACCTCACGAGAATTGAATAATTTGCATACTTTCAAATAAAAAAATGCCAAATATAAGATTCTCAACGCCTCAAAATGCGTAGGGTGTCCCAGTGTCAAAATTAGATGAAAAATCTCGTTTTTCCAAGCACGTGCAAATGAAAAAAGTTTTTTTATAGAGGAAAGTCAGGAAATATACAGATATTCATATTTTATTTTCTAAAAATCAACATCATTACGAACATAATAATGCCGTTTATCAGCAAAATTTCGTAACCGAAAGAGTAGGAAAATTTTGTTTTGCAAAAATAGAAAATTCCGTAAGTGAGAATTGGCGAAAGGATTGCCAAAAATGGAATCGCTCTGTCTTTTACCTGCATTTTGGTAAAAAGTCCAAAAGCGAAAAGCCCCAAAAGCGGACCATAAGCGTAGCCGACAATAGTATAAATTGTATCTAACAAACTCTTATTCTGCACGTTAGCAAACATCAGTACAAAAAAAACCGTAACAACGCAAACCCCAAAATATACCCATTTGCGTAACCTAACTTCGTCATTGCGGCTTTCTTTTTTTTCAGAGGATTGCGGGTCAAGCCCACAAGAGTGTTGATTTTTATGTGTGCGGTAGCTGAGCGAAGTCGAAGCCAGAACATCAACAAAAAAAATGGTGGCGATGCTTGTCAGAGCCGAGTCCGCAGAATTAAATGTGGCGGCAATGATGCCCAAAATAAACAGCGCGCACACCACAGACGAAAAATATTGAGCGCAAAACATCGGCACAATTTTATCAATTTTATCAGGCAAAATCACTCCTTCTTTTTCCGCAAAAATCAACATTAACGCGCCCAACGCAAGCAAAAGCAGGTTGAGCGGAACAAAGCCTGTGCCGTACCACAACATGTTTTTTTTCGCCTCTTTGAGATTTTTGCACGAAAGCGTTGTCTGCATCATATCTTGCGAAAGCCCCGTCATAACTATTACTATAAAAATTCCGCTAAAAAATTGCTTGAAAAAATTTTGCGGACTAACCACATCGAAAAAGACGAATGTTTTGCTAAATTCGCTTGAATTTATTGATTTTATTGTGTCAAAAAACGAAAATTTAAGCAAATCCGCCATATTGCACAGCATTAAAATTATCACCAAAAATAGAACCAACGATTGCAGAGCATCGGTAAAAACGATGGTTTTGATGCCGCCGCGAAAGGTGTAAAGCCAAATCATTGTTACTAAAAGCGTAATAGTAAGCCAAAACGGAACATTCCATTGCGAAAAAAGAAATTGTTGCAATACCAGTGCCGCAACATAAAGCTTTGACGCAGAGATAATTATCTTTGAAATTATGAAAAACCAACTGCCCGTTTTATGCGAAAAATTGCCGAAACGCTGCTCTAAATAGCCGTAAATCGAAGTCAGATTATTTTTGTAATAAACAGGCAAAAGCACCATTGCAACCACGATGTAGCCGACAATAAAACCTAAACATATTTGCAGGTAAGTGAAACCCGATACCTGCACCATTGCAGGTACGGCAACAAGCGAAATGCCCGACACAGAGGAGCCAATCATACCAAACGCCACAAGTTGCCACTTCGATTTCCGCGAGGCAACAAAAAATTCTGCGTTGCTCTCTTTCCTCGAAGTGAGCCGCGAAATTAGCATCAAAATGCCAAAATAAAGAAGTAAAATTATAATGACAAATGTTGGGGACACGTTGATTTTCAATTACTTACGGCGGCTTACAACTATTTTATAATATTTTCCACAGGCAACACAAATATTGTTTCCGCGCCGACCATTTTTAAATGCGATTTTATGTCCCAAAACTGCTTTTCGTCTAAAAAACAGCGGATTATAGTTTGTTCACGTAGCGCAGGAGTTACCGAAACAGGTCCTTCAAATTGCGCAAGTGCCTCAATGATAGCCTCTTTTTTATCGTTTGGAAATGAAATGCAAATCAACTTTTTGTTCTGTGCATTTTCTGCCGAAATAATCCTCTCAATTAATTCATCAAGAATCATTTGCTTTTGCGCCTGCAAATTTTCGCCAGAAATAATTATCGGGTAAGTTTGTGTAACTGTCTCAATTTCACGCAGTTGACTGGTAAATTTATATTGTTTATTGCCAGAAATGATGCAAATAGCGTCAGCAATTCCAAACTCAAAAGCACAAGTGATATTTTCCAAAGGCACCACAGTCGCTTTGAGGTTTTTCGCTTTCAAATACGGCGCAAGCACGCTTGGATAGGGCGTTGCTATGCGCTTTCCCGTCAAAGATTCGAGATTCTTGTAGTGCATATCTTTCGGAATAAAAAGCGACAAATTAACCTTGTGAGTACAGAATGAATGCAGGCAACACACTTTCATAGGGGCTTCCATCGGCGCAAGGTGCAATACAATCCCAATATCCTGTGTTCCGTTTGTAAGAGCCCTAAAAATCTCCCTGTAACTCATTTTGCGGATTTCAACAGGGAACTTATTGGAAACCACCGCTTTATAATCATCCTGCAAAGCAGAATCCACGCCGATATTCGCCAGCAAAAATTGCAATTGCTTATCAGTGTAAGTAATTTGATTGGGTATTGCTACTTTTAACATATCTTTTTATTTTACATTTCTTTTTAACGCATCGGAAATCATTTTTTTCAAATCCAAAATTTGTTGTTGAAGTTCGGTGCGCTTTTCAGGCTTGTACATATTTCCGTAGCGCGTTTTTACAGGAAATCTGAATAATGTTTTAACGTCATCTTTCGCACTGCCCTTAATATCAACAGCAAGTTTTAGCGGCGCAACCAACTCGGCGTGCAGGTCGTATTTTTGCATAAGAACAGGGTACGAATATATGCCGTTGAAAAAAACTTGGTATTTGTCGATTGACACAAGGCTTGGAAACAGTTCAACCTTGTCGCGGAAAAGCGTCATTTCGAGCGACAGGCTGTCAATTACGTTTTTCGTTTTTTTGCTGAAAAGATATTTTGCCAGCATATTGTAATATTCGTTTGGAATTACAGTCAATTTTTGCCCTGCAAACGCCGCCGCGCCGCGCGTGGTAGAAACTTTGAGGCTGTAATCGGACTTCAAATATGTTTCCGCCGCGAGGTGAAATTCACCTTTGCCGGCAAATGTTTTCAGGAACGGCACAATGGTATCGATTTGCGGCACAATGCCAAGCAGTTTATCTATTTCAATGTCCAAAAGGTGAAAATCAAGCCCGACAAAAAGATGATTTTTGCGCTCCGAACGGTACATCGCTGTGAGTTGCATACGCGCAGCCTCGCAGGTAAAACCCATCTGTTCCAGCACCAGCACGCCGTCTTTGACAGTTAGCGTGCCACCAACATCGTGCAGTTCTGTATCGCCCACAATGCCGTACGAAACCTTCGTATTTACCGTAACATCAACGCCATAAGGCACCATAAACGGCTCACTGCCGCCGCTTTGCGGTTTTTCGTTTTTAATGGTGTCGCTCGCGCCAAACCCGCTAAAAACCGACATCAACTCTTTTATGTTGGTCTTATCTGATGTAAAATCAACGTTTGCCATCAGCAATCCGCTGTTATTCAGGTATTTATCAATATTTGTGATAACGCCCGAAAGGTTAAAATCGGAATTGTCAATCACAATTTTACTTTTGTTAATTGTAAATTTTTCTGGCGAAAAATCAAAATCTATCAATGGAATTGATGTTTTTGCTTTCAAATTTTTTGTTTTAAAATCGGCGTTACTCAACTTTGCAGTAATTTTTGGATTCCATTGCAAAAGCACGTTTTTCTCTTTCTCGTTATAAGTTGCGCCGCCGTCCAAAATAATTTTTTCAACCGTTAATTCTGTTGTTTTTCCTTGATTTACAGCAAGTTGCGTACCATTAAGCGAAATATCGTAGCCGGTATTTTCTTTTGATGGAAACATTATAAAATTGCCATTCGGCGCATTAATTTGCGCAAAAATTGTGTCCATTTTCGCATTCAAAACACTTGCGGAATAGTTACAGGCGAGCGCAAACGGCTCTTTTTCGTTCATAACATCGGAAATTCCAATTTTAAGTTCCGAATTTTCAAGTTTTGCATTCAAAAAATCAACCATTTCTACGCTCAAATCAGGCGAATTTATCACGATTTGCGCAAGTTCTGCAAAGCGGTTATTTTTGTGAGGACTTGGCAATTCAATATTCATAATCGACTGATGCACAGCAAGATAAATACTGTCATTGTATTTCACATCAAGTTTTTGCGCAGAAATTTTGCCTTTAAGTTTAATATTTTTCAAATCAACATTTGAAATTTGCTCAATGGTAAAATTGCCGTTCAAGTCCATTTTCGCTAAACCGTTAATTTTCAACTCTTTGGGCAGCATTGGCGCGGCATCAAGCAAATCGACATCGCCTTTGAGGTTGATTTTGCAAAGCATTTTTCCGAGCAAATCGTCTATTTTTCCGTTAATTTGCGCCGAAGTATTTTTTGTTTTCAGAGATAACGCGCTGATATTCAGGTTGGAAACAGCGTTTTTGTTTAAATCAATTTTCGCAGAAACTTTGCCGTTAATATCGTGCATCGGGTAATCTTTCAAATCATTCAGCAGCAATTTTCCATTTTTCAGATAAACATCTGCAAAAATTTCGGGCATCGAAATTTCGTTGTAAATACCTGAAACTCTGCCGTTTATCGCGGTTTTTCCGTCAAATTTCATTGAAGAGAACGATTTTTGCAAACTTTCGGGCAAAAGATTTAAAATATCGTTTATTCCAAGAAAATCGGTTGAAAAATTGAAGTTTAAATCAAAATTTTCGTCAATTTTTCTTGCCTCGCCGCCAAGAGTTACCGTTTTTTGAGCAAAAACTATTTTAGCATTTTCAAGCAAAATTTTCATTGCATCTATATCAATTTCTGCAGGCAAAACTATGCTAACATCTTTATTATCAACGTATTTCTCGTTGTCCATAACAAAAAGCAGCGACTGAATATCGGCATAAATTTCGCCCAAAACATTGCTTTCCGCTTTTTTACCTTTAATTTTGAGTTCAATTTTCGGCGTTTGCGCTTTGAGTTTCGAGTTAAGCAACTCAAAATCAATATTTTGCACAGAAAAATCTACGTCTGCGTTTCCGTTGTTTTCGGTAAGTTCGCCGTCAAATTTTAGTGAAAAATCATTTCCCTTTGCCGAAATTTTATTTTTTAAGTCCAGGTAATTTACGCTAACATTTTCTAAATCAACATTTTGCACAGAAATAAAATCGGGCAGTTCAAACGCCGCAGTATCTTTTTTTGTGGTATCTGTTTTGAAAACGTTGAAATTTGCGTTGCCCAAAGTATCAATAAAAAGGTTAATTTTGCCGTTTTTCAGCGAAAAATCATTTAAAACAACCTCGTTTTCTGTCAGAAATTTCATTAAATTTACTGACGCAATGCAATTTTGCACATTCAGTAAAGTGTCTGATAATGAGCCATCTAAGGAGTTTTCCAAAGTCAGATTGTTGATTTTCAGACTGAAATTCGGGAATGTGCTAAAAAAAGTTAAATCAACTTTGTCGAGGTTGCTCTTGCAAGTTACATTTTCCGCAAGCACTTTTTGTATTGCAGGTGTAATTTTTTCAGGCGTAAAAACAAACCATACCGCCGCTGCAACCACTACTAACACAATGATTATCAGCGAGGTAAACGTTACCGCCGCTATTTTTAAAATTTTTTTCATAATTTTTCAGAACAAAAAACATAGAGCAAAGAATAAAAACCTGTGAAAGTTTTATTCAAAACTATGCCTCTATTTTATTTTTATTTATTATTAACAATTATTTTTATTTAACATTTGTTCTTGTTTTTATTTTTCGGCTACCTGACTTTGTTCTACTTATAATATGTATATCTTTCTCCGTAACTGTCTTTAAATGAGAGAGTTGTGGCAGTCAAAGTAAGCATTGTGTAGGTTTTTGGAACAACTTGCCCCATTTCACCTTTATGCAAGAGCGTAAAATCGCCTGTACTCGTCAAAGTCCAAGTGAAAGGCTGCGCTTCGTTTTCGGACACATCATCGCCCTCGTCCCAAGTTGCGCCGTTTCCGCCTGCATCAAAGCGGTAATATTCATATTTAGTGCTGTCGTATTTTGACGTTTTCCGCCATTTCCCAATCAGCAAAGAGGAGTCAAAACTCATGGGGTCGCCACACGAATTAAACCCAATCACTACACATAAAGCAGTGATTATCAATAATATAATAGATTTTTTACGTTTCATTGTTTAGAAATTTTATTATAAAACGAATATTAAAAAAATTTACCGCAAAATTACAAGAAATTATTTGAAAAAAAGAAATTTATGAAAAAAAAAATCTTGCAGCAAAAAAATTGGAAATTTGCAAAAAAAACGCTACTTTTGCACCCAAAATCAGCCCTTGTAGTTCAATGGATAGAACGGAAGTTTCCTAAACTTCAAATCAGAGTTCGATTCTCTGCGAGGGTACTTTATGAAAAACGCAACACATTTTTTAGAAATGTGTTGCGTTTTTTTACATCAGTCCCAACGCTCTTAAAATATCGTTGCCGTTGGCAAAAATCATTAACGCGATTAGCAAATAAAGCCCTATTGTAAGCGAAACTTCCATAAATTTATCGCTTGGTTTGCGCCTGAAAATCAACTCGTAGAGCAAGAAAAGCAGGTGCCCGCCGTCAAGTACCGGTATCGGTAGAATGTTCATAAAGGCGAGGATTACAGACAAAAACGCTGTCATAGACCACAACGCCGCCCAATTCCATTCAGACGGGAAAATTGAACCGATTGTACCGAAACCGCCAAGATTCTTTGCGCCTGCCTTTGTGAAAACGAGGCGAAATTGCTTAACATAACTTGTGAGCGTTTCCACGCCTGTACGCCAACCCGCTGGAAATGAGGCAAAAAATCCGTATTCAGTACGTTTTGTTTGGAAAAAAGTTTGCATTCGGCGCAAGCTAACACCGAGTTTGCCATTTTCATCAATGGTAATGCTGTTGGTGTGAAATTCGCCGTTGCGGTAAAAATCAATATTAACTTTTTTTCCTGCGCATTTTGCTAATTCGTTTGCAATATCTTGATACTCAAATATTTGCTTTGAATTTAAACCAACCACGCTGTCGCCAGACTGCAAGCCCGCAACATCAGCAGTCGCGCCTTTTGTAACGCCGTCAATCACAAAAGGAACCCGTTCTGTCATAAATATTTTTTCTTTTGCAGAAATCATTTGTTCGCCGAAATTTGCAGGCAAATTCAACGTAACTTTTTGACTGTCACGTACAAGCACGATATTTGTTTTGCCCTCAATCACAATTTTTTCTACCGCCTGCGACTTTTCCTCAATCGTATCTCCGTTGACAGTCAAAATTCTGTCGCCGTTCATAAAACCGTGATTTATAGCGGTTTGGCAATAATTATAACCCAAATATTCGTTCCGAACAGGAATATATTCCTCTCCGTAGTGAAAAAGCATCATTGCAAAAATGATTATTGCGCTCACAAAGTTGAAAATCACGCCGCCAGCGTCAATCAACATACGCTGCCAAACGGGGTGCGACTCGTAAGCCCAGTTTTCGTGGCGAATGTTTTTCACGTTTTTGTCCATCGACTCGTCCATCATACCGCCAATTTTGCAGTATCCGCCGAGAGGTATCCAACCCAAACCCCATTCGGTATTGTCGGGATATTTGCGCCAATCGTCGTCAGCAAGAGTGTCGGTTGGAATGGGCTGCATAATTTTTTTGCCTTTTTTGTCAAGTTTTGGTGCGCCGTTTTCGTCTAAAACAGGTGTTTCATACTGCAAATTTTTCGCAAAAAACTTAAATTTCAATTTTCCATTCACTTTTTTAAATCTGAAAATAGAAATTTGTGGATTAAAAAAGAGGTAAAATTTATCTACGCGAACTTTAAAAAGTTTTGCAAAAGTGAAGTGTCCGAGTTCGTGAATCAGCACCAGCACTGCCAACGCAAACATAAGTTGCGCTGCTTTTATAAAAAATACTGTCATATAAATTTTTATTTTTTTGTATTAAAAATTAAGTTGCAAAGGTAGTGAAAATTTGCAGATTATAAAGTCGGATAAGCGATTTTTCTAATTTCTCCAAGGTAACACTTTGCTAATGAGGCAGTTGTCTGCCCTACGGCAAGCATCAACGGACTTCGTTGTTCGTTGATAAGTACGTCTAACACAGGAATTTCAAGCAATTTTTTCTTAATTTCCATTGATAATTCCGAAATATTTTCGCCACTATCAACAATTTTCGCTACAATTTTATCAACAAACGGGCGATACGGCTCCATAATATCGTCTGCCAAACAATAGGCATTATATTTGTTGTGGTGGTGAATGCCCAAAGTCGGCAAAAGTCCGCTCGCCACCAACGCCCGCGCCACAACAGCCCGCAAAATCGCGTAGCCGTAATTCAGCAAATTATTCGGCGACACCTCATCTCTACCCCGCGTAAAATCCGTGATTTTTGGAAATAGATTTTTCCAATAATACGCCGCTGCCCGACCTTCGAGGTTGTTGGGGTCGCCGCTTTTCACATCATTCGCCAATTTAAGCATATTTCTAACTTCCTCATTTCTACAAGTTTTCAGAACTGCCGCCTGATTTTCGATTTTTGCAATAATGGTTTGTTGCCAAAGTTGCTTTTTCAGCGGCACGCTCGCCTCAATCTGCGCCGTAAAACGCTCGCTCTGTGTAGTGTTTCGTTCCAACGGCAACAGCAAACCCTGCGGCATCGAACGGCTGTCGCAGGTTACCACCGCACAATTATTATCAAGCAACGCCTCTAATAATCCCGAAGTGAATGTAATTTGCTTATTATCAATCACTAACACGCCGATATCCTCGATTGGAATAGTCCGAATTGCCTCCGCCTTAAAACTTTCGGGCAAAGTATCGTTTTTTTCTACTTCTGGCAGTTTAATAACAAGTTGGGCGTTTTTCAAACTTAAATAAGCAGGGTTGGAAAAATAGAGAGTTTTTTTAATCATAATGATATTTTACAAAAAACGCCATCTCTTTCGATATCTATTGAGCCACCTGTATATCCGCACACTCCCATTCGGGGTGAATTGACAATCGGCATGGCTGCGTATTCTTCAAAATCTTTACATTTTTTTGCATGTTTTTCGGCGCACTTATCGCAGAACTGACTCTCATTACCCCAGTCGTGAACAGTACAGATTTGTGTAGCAGGCTCTTTTTGACATGTATCGCACAACCATTCCAAAGGCTCGTTACGCGAAAGTAAAACGATTTTCTCGTCGGCTTTGACCGGATATTCTTCCACAACAGTTAACAAAAGTTCGGTCGAACTGCCGAAATCATATTCATATTCCAATTTTAAACCTTTATAAAAGACTTTATCGGTTTTCCTGCTCATGGGAACTTCGCCTTTTGCTTCTTC
>JAISYF010000179.1 GCA_031270065.1 Prevotellaceae bacterium
GCGCCTGCCAACCTGAAATTGTACCGCTTTCAGAAATTGTGTAAGAGTAACAATTTCCACCTAAATAGGTTGCTTGAGTGCGGTCTTTCCAACCTTGCCAAGTACCTGATGTGTTATAAGCAACACTTACATATAAATTAGAGCCAACATCGCTCCAGTCTTCTAAATCTATTGTAAATGTCAAATCCGCTTTTGCGGAAAATACCGCTGATGCGGCGAAAAGAATTAAAAAAGTAAGTTTTTTCATGATGTTTATTAGATTAAAAAGTTAAAAATAGATTAAAAAAATTTTTTTAAAAACGGGTAAATACCGCTTTTCAAAGATAGTACTCTCTTTGAAAAATTTTTCATAATAATAATTAGAATGCAAAATTATTGTTTTTTTAAACACAATATCAATATAGCGATAAATGTTAAACGCAAAAGTAAATTTGTTTTGTAATAGATATTCTGATTATCAACAAGTTAAAAAAAATTATAGCAATAAAAAAGTAAAAATGGATATAGAAAAAACAGACTTTTTGCAGATAAATTTCGAGTTAATATTTAGAATTATTGCATTAATTTCGAGTACAATAATACTTTGATTTAAAATTTTGTTCAAAGTTACTAATTTATTTTAAGAGGCTGTTTAAATTTTTGTAACATGTAATTATTGACGAATTATGAATTAAAAATTACGAATTACGAGATGGAGAAAATATTGAAATTTACGATGTTTTTGAAAAATTATACAAACCATTCAATCGTAATTCATAATTTAAACAGTGGCGTGTATTTTCTAAAAATTGCTGCTTTGACAGTGAAATTTATAAAGGAAAAAAAAATTATAATTTTTTAATTTTTAATTCATAATTAATTTGTATCTTTGCACTTTATTTTAATTAATTTATTTTTAAAAAATTTCAAAAAAACGTTTATGAAAAATTTACTTAAACTCAGCCTTATTTTTGCGGCTGTTTTAACATTCACTTCTTGTGAAAAATCTTATACCGTAACTTTCAACTCTCAGGGCGGTTCTGCCGTTGCGTCGCTTACAGAAGTTCCCGAAGGAACTACAATCGCAGAGCCTGTTGCGCCCACAAAAGCCAATTCTGATTTTGACGGTTGGTACAAAGAGGCTGCTTGTGTAACCGAGTGGAATTTTGCAACCGATGCCGTAAACAGCGACATCACTCTCTACGCAAAATGGAGTGAAGCCTCCGACAAAGTTGGGCATTATGTAACTTGGTACCACGGTACCAGCGATGTGGTTGGTGCGCATAAATTTGAAATGTCCCTGTATGACGAGGGCGTGTTTGAATTAAAGTCCGACACATTGAAATTTAAAACAGCAGGAGTTGTATATCGTTTTTATATGTACGCTCCGTTTGCAAATGCTGCATCGGAACAAGGCTACATTATTCCAGAAGGCGAATATAAATTTGACCTTGACGACACCGAATTGCCTTTTACTTTCTGCAACAGGTTTTCGGAAGTAGAAAGGGCGCAAAATGCCCAGCAGCCAAGTTGGGCACACACTGCCGATTTTACTGGCGGAACAGTTACCGTTACCAAAAAAAACAACGGAGACTATATTGTAAAGGCAGTTGTTTCAGACGACATGAACAACGAATACAAACTTCGTTATGAGGGAAAAATTGTCGGTGATTCTTACGATTATAGACTTGAACCGTTGGAAAAGAAAACCATTACGGAAAACGGCGTTTATACTAATATTATTGGAGGCGTAGAAAATAACATTGATAAAGTACAGGCGGTTTTTAATCTTGGCGGAAATAAAAATTTAACTCTTTTATTCCTGCTTTCTCCAACCGATGCAACAACAATTCCTGTGGGAACATATCAAATTGCGAAAGGGAATAATATTGCACTTCCATACGTTCAGGCAAGTTCGGGCAAAACACTTACAAGTCCGCAATACGGCACTCCGTCTTATATTACAGTAGACGGTTCTAACGTTTATTTCTTACAATCGGGCACTGTTATTGTTGACGCAAGCAGTATTACTGTTACAGCAAAAAGTTACTTCGGCAGTACAATTAATATGTCTTATACAGGCGATTTAACAATCCTCAGATAAAATTTGTAGACCGCAGATAAACGCAGATTTTTTTATTATTATTAAAAAAAATCTGCGTTTTATTTTTTTATAATCTGCATAATCCACGTTTTAATTACCCCAACGCCACATCTAAAATCATCATTACCAGAAAGCCGACCATAACTCCGATTGTGCCTGAGTTTGAGTGGTTGCCGAGATGCGCGGCGGGGATTAATTCCTCTACCACAACGTAAATCATTGCGCCCGCAGCAAAGGCAAGCAGCCAAGGCATTACAGGCGACACAAACGCAACCAAAAGTACGCCCAGCACTCCCGCAATCGGCTCTACAATGCCCGACAACGCGCCGTAGGCAAACGATTTTTTGCGGCTCAGTCCCTCACTTTTCAGAGGCAACGACACAGCGGCACCCTCAGGAATATTTTGCAGCCCAATACCCAACGCAAGCGCAAAAGCGGCTGCAATCGTTGCATCACTGCTGTTGAGCGCAACAAGTCCAAAAGTCAGCCCAACCGCCATTCCTTCGGGAATATTGTGCAGCGTGATTGCAAAAACAAGCATAGTTGTTCGTTTCATTTTCGAGGGCAAACCCTCTGGCGTGTCGCTGCCCGAATGTAAATGCGGAATAAGAATATCAAGCAAAAACAGAAAAAGTCCGCCGATAACAAAGCCGCCCGCAGCGGGAATCCAACCGATTTTACCCTGCTCTGTCGACATTTCAATTGACGGAATAAGCAGCGACCAAACCGATGCGGCAATCATTACGCCAGCAGCAAAACCGAGAAAAATCCGCTGAAAATTCTCGTTTATTTCACCTTTAAAAAAGAATACAAATGCAGCCCCTATTGCAGTGCAAGCAAAAGTAAAACCAGTGCCAATCAACGCCAAAACAAGCGGCGAATATGAAGAAAAATCCATTTTTTTACTCCTTTTTTTGCGCAAAGGTAAGAAAAATTTTGTTTTCTGTGAATTTTCAATTAATTTTGCAAAAATTTTTAGATAAAATGTTTATGAAACACACTATAAAATTATTAATTATAAAACCACAAATCTAACAAATTGTGTACGAATTGAAAAGGAATGAGGAGTTAAAAGGAGTTAGGAGTTAGAGGAGTTAAGCGGAGTTAGGTAGAAAGTACGGAAAACCTAAAATTCTCAATTTTTAACTTTTATTAGTGTGGTTAAAAATAAATTTAAAACAGATGAAAAAATTTTTTATAATAATATTTTCTGCAATGCTGCTTGTTTCTTGCGGCAAAGAGGTGATTTACAGCGAGTTTTACCAAATTTCCGCTGGCGGTTGGAACAAAGACAGCGTCTGTTTGTTCAGTTTTGATGTGCAAGACACCGTTTCGAGTTACGAACTTGACCTTTTGGTGCGCAATACTGACAATTTTCCACGTCAAAATCTTTGGTTAAAAGTGGAAAAATCAACTGACGGCGAAGTTTTTATTGACAGCGTAAATGTGTTCCTTGCTGACGGCTACGGGCGTTGGCGCGGAAAAGGCATCGGCTCGTATTACGATTGCGAATATATTTACAAACAAAACGTAAAATTCTATAAATCAGGTAGATACACATACAAAATTACTCATTTGATGAGAACAGAAAATCTTGTCGGAATTAAAAATTTTGGTTTACAGATTTGCAAAGAAAAATAAATTCGTTATTTGCCGTTGATGTTATTAATTGTTATTTACCTTCGGTGTTATTTATTGTTATTAATAGTTATTTGCCTTCGGCGTTATTTGTTGTTATTATTAGTTTTTTGCAATAAAATAGATATTAATAACTACAAATAACTATCAACAACAATAAACAACCATCAATAACAACAAATAACAATAAACAACTACAAATAACTACAAATAACTACAAATAACTACAAATAACTACAAATAACTACAAATAACTACAAATAACTATAAATAACTATAAATAACAATAAATAACAACGAATAACTACAAATAACTACAAATAACTATAAATAACTACAAATAACCATCATCATCAACAAATATCTAAAAAATACAATGAAAGGAATAATACTTGCAGGCGGCAGCGCAACGCGCCTTTTCCCGCTCTCAAAGGCGATTTCTAAACAGATTATGCCTGTTTATGACAAGCCGATGATTTATTACCCGCTCTCAACGCTAATGTTGGCAGGGATTAGAGAGGTTTTAATTATTTCTACCCCGCGCGATTTGCCGATGTTCCGCGAACTTTTAGGTACAGGCGAGGAACTCGGAATGCGTTTTGAATATATCATTCAGCACCAGCCGAATGGACTTGCGCAGGCGTTTGTGCTTGGCGCGGACTTTCTAGACGGTGAGGGCGGTTGCCTTATTCTAGGCGATAATCTTTTTTATGGGCAAAATTTTTCGTCTATGCTCAAACGCACCGCAAAAATCGAAAAAGGGGCTTGCATTTTCGGTTATTTTGTAAAAGACCCCCGCGCTTATGGCGTGGTAGAGTTTGACAAAAACGGTAAAGTGTGGTCGCTCGAAGAAAAACCCGAACACCCGAAAAGTAATTTTGCCGTTCCTGGATTGTATTTCTACGACAATACCGTTGCACAAAAGGCGAAAGATTTGAAACCATCTGCACGCGGCGAGTACGAAATTACCGACCTCAACCGCCTCTATCTTGAAGAGGGAACGCTCAAAGTGGAAACATTCGGGCGCGGTTTCACGTGGCTCGACACAGGAAATTGCAACAGTCTGCTTGATGCCTCAAATTTTGTGGCGACAATTCAAAACCGTCAGGGATTTTATGTGTCGTGCATTGAGGAAATAGCGTGGCGCAACGGTTGGATTTCTGACGAACAACTGCTTTCTGCCGGCAAAAAACTCGAAAAAACCGAGTACGGACAATATTTATTACAATTACAAATTGACGAATTAAAAATTATAAAATGGAAATAATTACAACTCCAATCAAAGACTTAATAATTATTAAACCCGATGTATTTCATGATGCAAGAGGCTATTTTACAGAGACTTACAATAAAGAAAAATATTTTGCAAATGGAATTTTGAATAATTTTGTGCAAGATAATATGTCGAAGTCGTCTTACGGCACAGTACGCGGGCTGCATAACCAAAAAGGCGAGTTTTCGCAGGCAAAACTTGTATCGGTGGTTGTGGGCAAAGTGTGGGATATTGCGGTAGATTTGCGCCAAAATTCCGAAACTTTCGGCAAATGGTACGGAGTAGAACTTTCTGACGAAAATCATTTGCAGTTTCTTGTTCCAAGAGGCTTTTTTCACGGCTTTTCGGTGCTCTCTGATACGGCTATTTTTACCTACAAATGCGATAATTTTTACGAAAAAAATGCAGAATTGAGCATAATCTACAATGACAAAGACCTTAATGTTGATTGGAAAATTCCTGCCGAAAAAATGCTTGTTTCTGAAAAAGATAAATTAAATCAATGTTTTCAAGAGTTTTTAAAAACCATTTAAACAATAAATATAATGAAACTCTCTAAATTTTTCACAATAATTTTTGCATTGCTGCTTTTTACGCAGTGCAATTCGCCTTTGAATTTGTATAAAAAAGGCAATTATCAAGATGCAGTAATTGCTGCTGTAAAAAAACTCCGCGCAAAGCCGGACAATGCCAAAGCGCAGGAGGCTTTGACTGCTGCCTACCCAATGGCGCAGCAAAACGCTTTGCGCACTGTCAGCAATCTGAAAGCAAGCCAAAATCCGCAAAAGCATTATTCTATTGTGCAGCAATATGAAGCGTTAAACCGCTTAGCATCAGAGATTTACCGTTGTCCAAAAGCATTGACGCTTGTGCAGCCGACAGAGTTTGTTGCCGAACTGCAAAATGCGCGGGAAACAGCGGCAGAGGAATTTTACTCGCTCGGCAAGGCTACTTTCATTGGCAGCGATGTCCGTCAGGCGCGGGTTGCTCGGAGTTATTTTATCAGTGCCGACTATTTTGTAAAAGGCTACAAAGATGTTGAGCAAATGATTGCCGATGCCGAATTTTACTCGACTTTGCGTGTGCTGGTAAAAAAGCCGCTCACAAATCGCGCTTATCAACTTTCGGCAGACTTTTTCTTTGATAATTTGCTTACAGAATTGCGCCGAGTTACCAAGGACAAACTCGTAGTTTTTTATTCAGAAGAACAGGCAAAAACAGAAAAAATATACACGCCGCATCAGACTGTTACGCTTGATTTTCTGGACTTTACAGTCGGAAATGCAAAAGAAACAAGCAACACTATTGAGTGCAAAAAAGACAGCGTAAAAGTGGGAGAAGTGGAAATCGGCGGCAAAAAATATCCTGCATACAACACCGTTAAGGCAACTCTCACAACCTACACTTTGGAACTTTCCTCAGGCGGTATTCTCAAAGTAAAAGTAATGGATTTTGGTACAAACAGAATGCTGCGCGAACAAAATTTTTCGGGCAGTTATGTTTGGCGGTCGCAATGGGCAATCTCGCGAGGCGATGACCGCGCATTAACCGCAGCACAGAAAAGACTTTGCAGTCGCCGACAAGAAATTCCACCCGCTCCACAAGACTTATTTATCGAATTTACCAAACCAATTTACTCAAAAACGGTGTCGTATCTGAATAATTATTATTTAACGTATTAAAAATAGGTTTCAAAAGGAATGACCTGTATTTATAGCGATGTTTGCGTTTTTATTCCTTTTTATTACAGTCCGCTAAACATTTTTTTGCTCAAAAAAATGTTTAGCGGACTGTAATAATTTTTTTTATAAAAAAATTGTGTTATCTATATGTGCTTTACAAGTTTGCTATTTGGAAAATAATGCGCTAAAATCTGCTGATAATCAAAGCCTTGCGCGCTCATTACCGCTGCGCCGATTTGGCATAGCCCTACGCCGTGTCCCCACCCTGTACCTGTTAGAGTGAAGTCGCCTTTTTTGTCTTTTTCTGCCACAAAAGCAGACGAATAGAGGTGCGATTTTGATAGCCAACGGCGAATTTCGAGTTCCTTTCCAACGGTAAAAATGCGCTTTTCGCCAACAATTTTCAGTTCATAAATTCTGCCTGATGTGCCGCGTTTTAGCGGAATTAAATCCAAAATTTTGCCAAAATCAATGCCCGATTTTTCACGCAAAATTGCCGAAAGTTCCGCATTGGAATATTTTATTTTCCAACGAAAAAAGTTTTGCGTGGTTTGGTCATAGTCGTTAAATACCTGATTTATAACGCTTTTGTTCTGTGTGTTACAAAAACATTGCGGCGAGGAAAATATAAATTTTTGTGCGTTTTGTTCATCGGTCAAGTCAATTTCAAAATTTTCATTAAAATCAATTTTTGCAGGTAGACAGGCAAAATTTTTGTCTGCCCAGCAGGTAGAAAAAATTTCGGTTTTGCCTCCGCAACACTTTGAAAACCGCGTATCGCAAATTTCGTTTTCGCAGGTCAAAACCTCGTCTTTTGTCGCCTCAACTGCTGCTTTGAGCGTAGGCGTTTCCTGTTTAGGCAAGCCTTGATACCGCTGGCAATGGTCGTCTGCACACACATCAAAAAGCGTGTGGCTATCGCGCTCATACCATTTTTTTAGCGAATTTTCGGTGTAAAATTCGGTTGCCGAGCGAAGTTGAGGCGCAGCAATATTAGCCAACAGCCAACTGCGTGAAATTACTGCGTGCGCTTTCAGCAGTTCGGCAAACGATGTCGAGGACATTTCAGACGAAATCACCGAATAAAGATATTTTTCAATGTCAATCACATTGATTGCCACAAGATTTTCGTTGTCTGAAATTATTTTCAAATTCCCTTCAAAAGTCTGATTTTCAAACTGTTGCCAATGAAAATTTTTGCCAATTTTCACGTCAAAAAGAGTAAAAGTTGCGTTATTTTGATTTTCAAAATTCAGTTCCGGAAATTCTTTTCCGTCAAACAAAATTTTTCCGTCAAAAAATTTAGCACACAATTTTCCCTGCAAATTTTCCGTTTTTTCTTTACAAAAAAACTTGCCGTTTAACGAAAATTCTATTTTTTTCGCCTCTAAAATGCCTGCGGTTATTGTCATTGTTCTAAACAAATTTCTGCAAAGGTAACATAAAATTTTCAATTATACACAAACTTATAAAAATTTTCGGGATTATCAAGCGTAATCGGATTATCAAAAAACATCTAAACCTGAATTTTCGTATCTTTGAAGAATAATACCAAATATATTAAATATGAATACATCAGGTTTAGACGTGCACAAAGACAGTATATTTTGT
>JAISYF010000186.1 GCA_031270065.1 Prevotellaceae bacterium
AAAATCAAACTCCAAGAGAGCAAAGATACGCTCTCAAAGACAATGCTCATCACACCCAAACATAAATCCATTGCTCAAATTTTTAAACCAAATTTTTGGGAAAATTCGTAGGGTGTCCCAGTGGCGAAGTCAGGAAGTAACAATTAAGAAATGAAGAAAATGCAAATTTGCAGATTTGAAATTCAGGTATTTTCAAATTTTCAAATCTTTATTGTAACAACGGTTATTTTTAGAAAATGGGTATAAATCAGGTTTTTGCGTCTATTTTTTTCTTGCAAACAGTAGCACGGGCGTTCCTGTCAGTTCCCATTCTGCACGCAGTTTATTTTCCAAAAAGCGCATATACGGCTCGCGAATATATTGAGGTAAGTTTGCGAAAAACACAAACGTAGGCACTTGAGTATCAGGCAGTTGCGTAACGTATTTAATTTTGATGTACTTCCCCTTAATCGCGGGCGGAGGATACTTTTCTATCAAAGGCAAGAAAAATTCATTGAGTTGATTTGTCGGAATTTTGCGTTTTTTGTTCTCAAAAGCCTGCATTGCGGTTTCGATAACCTTAAAAATTCGCTGCTTATTTATAACAGATATAAAAATTATCTGAAAATCGGTAAAAGGCGCAAGTCTCTCGCGGATTGCACTCTCAAAACCTTTGATGTCTTTCGCGGTTTTACTCTCAATCAAATCCCATTTATTAACGCACACCACAAGTCCTTTGCGGTTTTTTTGTATTAACGAAAAAATATTCAAGTCCTGACTTTCAATTCCGCGCTCGGCATCAAGCATAAGAATGCAAACGTCAGAATTTTCAATCGCTCGGATTGCCCTGACAACCGAATAATACTCAACATCTTCATTCACTTTCGCTTTTTTGCGGATTCCTGCTGTATCGACTAAATAAAAATCGTGTCCGAATTTGTTGTATCTGGTATAAATCGAGTCGCGGGTTGTGCCTGCAATGTCGGTAACAATATGTCGGTTGTCGTCCATAAAAGCGTTTATCAGCGATGATTTTCCTGCGTTTGGGCGACCGACAACGGTAAATTTTGGCAGGTCGTCAAGTTCTTCTTCTTTTCTATCTTTTGGGAAACGGTTTAGCACTTCGTCAAGCAGTTCTCCGCTGCCAAGCCCATTCACAGAGGACAAAATAAACGGCTCACCAAGTCCGAGTGAGTAAAATTCCGCCGCCTGATATTGCAAATCAAAGGTATCAACTTTGTTTGCCACCACAATCACGTTTTTTTTACTTTTGCGCAAAATTTCCGCTACAAACGAGTCTAAATCGGTAATTCCGCTTACGGTATCAACCACAAACAAAATCACATCTGCCTCCTCGATTGCGATATTTACTTGACGGTTGATTTCTTCCTCAAAAATATCTTCGGAATTAACCACCCAGCCGCCTGTGTCGATAATCGAAAATTCTTTACCGTTCCACTCCACTTTGCCGTATTGGCGGTCGCGGGTTGTGCCTGCTTCGTTATTGACAATCGCTCTACGAGTCTTTGTAAATCTATTAAAAAGTGTTGATTTGCCCACATTCGGGCGACCGACTATCGCTGCTATATTTCCCATATTTTTTTTTAATTATAAAATTCGTTTTGTTCACATTCTTTTTGTACAAAATCAATGTTATCTAATTGATTTTCAAGCAGATTTACCTCAAAATAGAGTGCAAAAACAAGATTATCAATGTGATTTTTTAATTTTTCCTGCTCCTGAAAATCTATCGCCTCCAAGTTTTGCAATTCCTGCAAAGTTACTTCTGAACGATTGAAAATCAATCCATTATCATAAAATTTTTCGGAAATCAGTTTTTTTACAAAATTGGTTTTTTCTTTGGCTATTTTTTGTCGATAATCTTTATTATTAAAAGTTAAAACTAAATTATTGCCGACAACCTGCACATTTTCAAAACGCTGTATCATTAAATCTGAAAAATCTGCTAAATCTTTTAACGCAACTTTTTCCAAGTCAAGCATTTTTTCGGTTAAAAAAATAATTTTGTCCTTAATTGGCTGATTTTCAGGAGTTATTTTTGGAATGCGAATGTATTGTTTGATAGATTTAATTCCTAATAATAACGCTTGTTCGTTTCGTGTTTTTAAACGGGAATTAAGAATTTTTTTTGAAATTTTAGAGTTCAACAGTGATAACAAATATAAAATTTCATTTTTATTGTTTGATGAAATAATTACCCAATTAAAATCAATCATTATTTTTTCATCAGAAAAATAAAATTTATCCGGGTTCATATACCGCCAAATGATTTTATTTTGATTTTCAAATATTTGCAATCCTTGAGAACCTTCCGGCAACCGCAAAAACTTAGTTGCAATAAAATTGCCGTCTAATTGCAGAATGAATTGTTTTTTTGCTTTTTGGAATAAAAACCAATTTTCTTGTTCTTTATTTATATTGTTTTTGTCAAAAACTAAACCTTTATCAAATTGCATCTCATCATAATCCGCCAGCACATTTTTTCTGTAATCTTCTATTGAAATGGAATTTTTTGCATATTTTTTTTCAAAATGCAATGTCTTTTTGTCGCTTTTAATAAAGTTCCAGTTATCAATATTTTCCAAAAGCTTGGTTTGCAAAATTGTTTTTGCTGTTTTGCGATGTTTTCCTTTAAAATAATCCTTAAAACTTTCACCTTTTTTCTCAAAATAAGGCTTAAAATTTATAATTTCAACTTGATGATTTTTATCAGGCGTATTTTTTGTTGCAACAAATATCAATGATGAAGTTGCAACGGGTTTATTTTCGTTTAAACCTCTGTCAATAAACAGATTACCTTCAAAAGTAGCCAATTTTTCTATGGTTGTAAATTTTGCCAAGTAATAGCGCAAAACGTCTAAATCGCCTGCTGTGAGCATTGTTTGCGGAATAATAAAACAAATTTTTCCGTTTTTTTTGAGTAAAGAAAACGACAATGCTGTAAAAAATGCGTACAAATTAGGTTTCGGCGAATAGGGTTTGCGTCTATTTGGAACGGTGTTTAGATTTACGCCATAGACATTGCCCATCGAAATTGAATGGTCGTTTTTGTCCTGCAAACGCCTGACAAACTGCATATTTTGTTTGCTGCACTCGTTGTAACCAATGTAGGGCGGGTTGCCAAAAACAAAATCAAAGCGTAGCCGCTCGCCGTTTGTGCCTTGCATACTTTCAATCATTTCCTGCAAATTATTGTTATCGCGCATAAACGATTTGTAGCCCAACTCGTTTTTTGAAAACAGCATAGGAAAGTCGATTTCGGGATTTATTGCGCCAATTTCAGCATCAAGAAACTCGGAAATACTGTCTTTTGTTTTGAAAATTTTGATTTTATCGTCAATCGGATTTTCAAAATTATCATTGATAATTAACGGCAAAAGCCGCATCAAAATATTCATTTCTGCCAAGTAAAGCGGAAATTCCTCAATATCCATTCCAAAAATATTTTTGCTTACAAGTTTTTCAATTTTTTGTGCGTTTTCTTGCAACAGTTTTTTTTGCGCCTCCGTTTTTGGAATTTTATTTTCAAAAAATGCGTTAATAATTCTGTCAACAGCCGAATACAAAAACGTTCCCGCACCGCACGAAGGGTCAATCAGCGAAAGTTTTTCGGGATTTTTACGTATATTTTCAGTTGTAAAGTCTGCAATATCAAGCATATAATTTACTACGGCAGGGTCGGTAAAATATTGTCCGCGATTTTCATTTTGAAACAAATCTTTGAGGTAATTTTCATAAATAAAGCCAAAAATTTCATTTTTCAGGTTGCCAAAATTATATTTATCAATGAAAATAATCACATCAAGCCAAGGCGCGATTTCGTCAATTGTTAAATCATTTTTCAACGTTTCTGCAAGTTTTTGATTAATTGTTAACTGTTCCTGCACAAATGGTTTATAAATATTTTTTGAAATGTATTCCGAAATATCCCGAATATCTTTCACAATCACATTATAAAAATCGCTGTCAAGAATGGATTTTTTGATAATTCTGAGCATTTTTTGATATTCTGAAATAAATTTTTTGAAATTACTGTCTACCAAAACCTTGTACAAAATAAACTGAATCAGATACGAATATGCCGTTTCAACTTCCTGTTTTTCGGTTTCTAAATTAAGAATATTCAATGTTTTAAGTTTTATACGGAATTTCCGAATCAAATTTGTGGTGTCTTCAAAAAATATTTTGCGGTTTTCGGCATCATTCAAGTCTAATTTTTCATCAAAAAGCGATTTTTCGGTGGGATTAAAAAATTCTATGTAGTAATTTTCGGGCTTAATATAATCGTTCCAAAAGGCAAGAAAATCGTCTGTATTTTTAAAAATTTGGTCAAGCGTAAATTTTATGTAAGAAGTAGCGCGGTAGAAACGCCACTCGTTGCCGTCGGTAAGAATGCCGAACTGCTTGCTGTAATCAAGTTGGTAGCGGCGCAGTTGGTTGATGCCTTTGGTAATTCTGCCAAAACATTTTACCTCAACAGGAATGGTAACATCATCGCAAATATACAAAATAAAATCTGGTCGACCTTCTTTTTTCTGCTCCGAATCGTGAATAAATGTTCCAAATTTTGCCGTTTTTTTTGCCGTTTCGTTCAAATTCAGCAATTCAGGCGACCGCAAAACATCACGCACAAAACTATGCACCCCCGAACCGACTTCCTGTTCGCCGTACATTTCGACATTTTGCTGCCACTTGGTTTTTAATTCGTTGATTGACATCTCAAAATATTTCTGCAAAGGTACAAAAAATTTTTACCATTTAAAATTCCATGTGATTGACGGCACAACAGAAAAGAGGTAAAGCATTTCGGCGTAGGTTTTGTTGGAGTTGTCCTTGTCTTGCACAAAATAGATTGTCCAAGCGTTTTTTCGCGCATAAGCGTTGTAAATCGACACATTTAATTCGTGCTGAAACTTTTTTTCAGGCTTCGACAATTTGCAGGTAACCGACAAGTCGAGCCTATGGTAATCGGGGAAACGGTATGCGTTGCGCTTTGATGGAATTGGAATGTACCTGTTGTCAATCTGATACCTCCCAACAGGGTAGGTTACGGGCGCGCCTGTGGAATAGACCCACGATGCGGATGCTGACAATCGCGGCAAAATTTCGTAATTCAATACAATAGAAATGTTGTGCGGTTTGTCGTAGGGCGACAGGAACTGTTCGCCATCATTGATGTCCTCAATTTTGCGGTAACTGCGTGAAAAGGTGTAACTCGCCCAGCCAGTTAATTTGCCCGAATTTTTCCGAACCATTACCTCAATGCCGTAGGAATAGCCTTTGCCAATGCGTAATTCCTGCTCTAAATGCGCGTTGCCGAAAAGATTGGCACGTTCCTTAAAATCAATCACGTTGCGGAAATCTTTGTAGTAAATTTCAAGAGATGCCTCAATTTTATTTTGCCAAAAATTGCGGAAATAACCTCCTATAATCTGGTCGCAAATTTGCGGTTTAACATTTTGGGATGCCGAAAACCACAAATCCAACGGCGAGCCAGCCGTAGAATTTGACGCAATTTGAATATATTGCGCCGAATGCGAATAAGACATCTTGAATGAATTTTTTTTATTCAACATATAGGTCAGGCTAATTCTCGGCTCAAAATTATAGTGAGTATTGTAAATTTTTCCTTTTTGAGTTGAAACAGAATCGGCAATTACATGATTTTCAAGGATATAACTTGCATTTCCATTTCCGAGATTATGAAAAAGCGAAAAACGCAAACCGTACCTAATGTTAAATTTATTTTTCAAAAACGAAATTTGATGCGAGGCGTAGAGCGCGTGTTCAAGAGAAAAAAGCGTAGGCAGCGAATATTCCTGTATCAGTGAATTTTCACCCTCGCCTCCGCCTTTGCCAGGAAACATTGAGTGGTGCGTTGCCTGATAACCGAATTTGAGCGTGTTTTCGGAGTTGATATTGTATGTAAAATCCAATTTTCCGCCGAAATCCATAAGACGCGATTTCCAATCAAACGCCATTTGTTCGGTAATTGACGACTGCATCGCGTAGTTGTAGTTGCTAAAAAGAAAGGTAAAATTTGAGAAAATTTTTGACGAAAAAATATGTGTCCAACGCAAAGTAGCCGTCTGGTTGCCGAATGTCATTCCCGCCATATTATTGGCAAATTTGTCTTCGCCAAAATACCCTGCAAGAAAAATTCTGTCGTTTCCGCCAATTTTAAAATTCAATTTTGCGTTAATATCGTAAAAATAGAGTTGTGATTTTTTTAGATTTTCATTTTGAGAAAGTTTTAAAAATAAATCTGCGTATGTTCTGCGAGCAGATGCCAAAAAACTGATATTTTCAGTAACAATCGGGCTTTCGAGTGTTATTCGCGAGGCTATTGTGCCTATTCCTCCCGTTGTGCTGAAACGTTGATTGTTGCCGTCCTTAGTGCGCACTTCCATCAATGACGACAGTCGCCCGCCGAATGTCGCAGGAATATCGCCTTTGTAGAGTTGCACGTCTTTTACGGCATCGTTGTTGAAAATCGAAAAAAAACCGAGCAGGTGCGACGAGGAATAGATTGTTGCCTCGTCAAGTAAAATCAAATTTTGGTCGTAGCCTCCGCCCCTCACGCTGAAATTCGACGACCCTTCGGCAAGAGGCTGCACACCTGGCAACAGTTGCACCGCTTTTATCAAATCCACTTCGCCCATCGCGGGGATTGATTTGATTGTTGAGGCGTTTAGCCGCGTTATGCTCGTCTGAGTTTGAGATATGTTTTGCCCTTCTGTGCTAACGACAACTTCCTGCAATTCAGAGGCTTGCGTACTTAAAGCAATATTCATTTTTTTGTTTGCGGAAAGATTTACCTCAATAGTTTTTGTATAATAGCCCAGATACGAAAAACTCACTCGACAGTTGCCCGCAGGCGCAGAAAGTGAATAAAAACCGTATTCGTTGGTAGTTGTACTTGTCTGATTTTCAAGCATATAAACAGTTACGCCGATTAAACTTTCACCATTCAGCGAGTCGGTTACATTACCGTAGAGCGTAACCTTTTGTCCAAACGCAAAAATTGTGTTTAAAAGAAAAATTAATGTTATAATTTTTTTCATATTTTTTATTTTATTTTTAACCACTAATCATACAAATAAAAGTTTAAAGTTTAAAAATTAGGGTTTTCCGCACTTTCTTCCTAATTCCTTATTGCTCCCTAACTCCTATTCATTCGTATATGTTTCATAATTTTTTTAAAAATCTCTGTCCTTTGGGCTGTCCCCTTTAAAGATAATTTTGGGTGCACAAAGTGCGGGGGGATTATTGTTCCATAAATTTAAAATTAATAGTAGAAATGGTTGTCATATCAATGCCTCTGTCGTATGCCGCGAAAAAGCCCGACACCTTAATATCAGCGTTAAGGCACTTGATATTAGTAACTACTTCGGCGGGCGGCGATGAGAAAAACGGCGTTTTCATTCCCATTTCCGACTTGCATTGAGAGAGGAAAACCGCATAATCATTGTTCAAATCATCAACCCGAAAATTGACTGTATCGCCAACATTGATGCCGCCCCGCGCAAAATAGGGCAGAGGATAAATATTGCCGAAAGTTTTTATCATACTCTCGTCTAAAATCGCAAAATAATCGAAAAGCCCTAATGGTACATTATCATTATTGTTTTTCGAGGTATAAATGCAAAAATTGTTCGGCGTATCGTGAAAAACCTCGCCGTAAAGAAACAAAATCGGCATTTTATCAATCACAATCGGCGATAGAGCAATAGAATCCACTCTTGGACCGTGCGGCATTGTTGATTGCGCCTGATAATGCTCTATTTCGCCGTTTCCGTCAAAATCCAACCAAACATCAAGCGTGTAAATCAAGCCGTATTTTGCTGCGCGGAAAGTTGCGTCTGTTTCATAAATCCCAGAACCAACAGTGCCAATGGGGGTTAAACTGTCTATGTCTTCTGGTCTATACACATTATATATAATTTCTGTTAATGTAAAAACCTCGTTTTCAGATGAGGTAATCGTAACAACGGCATTGGTAATTGCGGGTGGAGCCTCGTTGGAGAAATAGCCTGTGGATTTTGAAATTGTTATGCGGTGTGCGCCAATTTCATCAGAAATAGCACCGAAAATTACCAGTCTCGGCTCTGCATCGTCAGTATTAATTTCAATCCGCTCTGTGCAAGCGGATAAAACTAATATTATGATTATCAAAGAGTTGTATATAATTTTTTTCATCTGTATATATTTTTTTAAGCATTAACCTTTGCTAAATAATATTTATGAAACTATCTTTGTCAATGCAAGGAATATTCTACTTCTACACTGGATTATTGCTTATTTCATTATTTTTATGGTTAATTCTGAAAAGTTATAAAATATTCATTTCGCTTGGAGTGTATAAACTTATATAAAATTCATAAATTTTCTTTAACCGCTAACCACACAAACTTCACAAATTTGATTGTTTGCGAGGTTTGCGAGGTTCGTGGTTATAATTAATTATTTTTTTGCGCTTTTAGCCTCAACGGTAAGAGTGGCGTGGGGAACGGCTCTAAGGCGTTCCTTTGGGATTAATTTGCCTGTTTCTCTGCAAATTCCGTAAGTTTTATTTTCGATGCGTACAAGCGCAGCTTCAAGGTGCTGAATAAACTTCATTTGCCGTTGCGCAAGTTGCCCGTGTTCCTCTTTTGAGAGCGTAGATGCGCCCTCTTCGAGCGTTTTGAAAGTGGGCGAAGTGTCCGAAATATCGTTACCGTCTGCATTGCTCACATACGAGCGCAGTTCGTTGTATTCATTCCTCGCAATTTCGAGTTTTTCCTCTACTAATTTGCGAAAATCCTCCAATTCTGCATCGGAATATCTTGTTTTTTCTGTCATACAAGTTTTTTAAATTATGAATTATATATTATAAATTATTGAAAATCAATTAGTTGTATTATAAAATAATATAACTAAATTAACGGCGCAAAGGTATAAAAAGTTTTTGAAAAGACAAACAACTTGCCAAACCTCTTAAAAATTTAGCACGTTTTTTTTGAATTAATCGCTAACTCCGCTCAATTTAGGTAGTCTATACCGATTTTATCAAAAATTCTTTGCGTTTTTTTGTAATTTCGGATTGATTCCATTGCCCTCTAATTTTCATTTTGCAAATAGTTTTCGAGCATTCGATAATATCTTTAAGCGAGTATTTGGACAGGAGTTCTGCCTGTCGTAACCTGACATAGAGTTTATAATTTAACTTTCGCAAGTTCATTAACTTGCTGATTTATAATAAAAAAAGTAGCATTTTATTTTGTTAAGTTACTGATTTTTAGTAACTTTGTGTTGTAAAATAATAAAAAAA
>JAISYF010000207.1 GCA_031270065.1 Prevotellaceae bacterium
ATTTTTTATGGTTATTTTTGTTTTTATAATTCCGGCTACAAAGGTAAGAATTTTTTTTGTAAATTATTGAAAAAAAAATTTTTTTTTACTGAAAAAATTTTTTTTTTTGAAAATCAACATTTCCTGACTTCGCCACAGGGACATCCTGCGGGTTTTTCCAAAAATTTGGTAAAAAAAAACACAAAGTTTTTTATACCCGACTTTCGATGTTGTGCCCTGTCATTGCGGGCTTTGACAGGGTGCTGCAATGAAAGTCAGGGTATAAAAATCTTTGTGTTTTTTTGCCACTGATTACACAAATAAACACAGAAAAATTATTAATTGTTAATTGTTTACAATTTCCTGTATTTTATTCTTTTCGTTTCCTCTACTCCATTTCTTTGGAGTTTGTGTTCCTCGTATTCGGAATAACTGCCTTCGTAAAAATACACCTGTGAATTGCCCTCAAAAGCGAGAATATGAGTACAAATCCTGTCCAAAAACCACCTGTCGTGCGAGATAACCACAGCGCATCCCGCAAAATTGGTTAAACCTTCCTCCAAAGCCCTCAGAGTATTTACATCAATATCGTTTGTCGGCTCGTCAAGCAGCAGCACGTTTGCCTCCGATTTGAGCGTGAGGGCAAGATGCAGACGGTTGCGCTCGCCTCCCGAAAGCACTCCGCAAAGTTTTTCCTGGTCTGCGCCCGTAAAATTAAACCGCGAAAGATAGGCGCGGGCGTTAATCTCCCTGCCTGCCACGCGAATAAACTCCGTTCCACCCGAAACCACCTGAAAAATCGTTTTTTGCGGGTCAATATCTTTGTGCATCTGGTCGACATAGCCGATTTTCACAGTTTCGCCAACGTCAAACACGCCTTTGTCAATGCTTTCCATTCCCATAATCATACGGAAAAGCGTGGTTTTTCCTGCGCCATTCGCACCTATTATTCCAACAATTCCATTTGGCGGAAGCATAAAATTAAGATTTTCAAACAAAAGTTTTTCGCCAAACGCTTTCTCAACATTTTTAGCCTCAATAACTTTATTACCAAGTCGAGGTCCATTAGGAATAAAAATTTCGAGTTTATCCTCGCGCTGTTTTTGGTCTTCATTCATAAGTTGGTCGTAGGCGTTAAGACGCGCCTTCCCTTTTGCGTGGCGGGCAGACGGTGCCATTCGCACCCATTCCAACTCGCGTTCAAGGGTTTTTCGGCGTTTGCTTTCCTGCTTTTCTTCCAGAGCCATTCGCGCCGTTTTTTGTTCGAGCCAACCCGTATAATTTCCTTTCCATGGAATGCCCTCGCCTCTGTCCAACTCCAAAATCCAACCTGCAACGTGGTCAAGGAAATAGCGGTCGTGCGTGATTGCGATAACCGTTCCCGCGTACTGCTGCAAATGCTGTTCAAGCCAGTCAATGCTCTCTGCATCGAGGTGGTTTGTTGGCTCGTCAAGCAGCAGAATATCAGGATTTTGCAACAGAAGTCGGCACAAAGCAACGCGCCTGCGCTCGCCTCCCGAACAATTTTTTATCAACGCATTTTCATCTGGACAACGTAGCGCGTCCATCGCTTTTTCGAGTTTGGTGTCAATATTCCAAGCGTCTGCGGCATCAAGTTTGTCCTGCACTTCGGCTTGACGGGCGAGCAGTTTGTCAAAATCCGCATCCGACTCGGCAAAAGCGGCGTTGATTTGCTCAAATTCCGCAAGCAGAGCCATTGTTTCCGCCACGCCCTCCTGCACAATTTCTTTGACGGATTTTTCCTCGTCAAATTTTGGTTCCTGTTCCAAATAACCCACAGAATAGTCCTGCGAAAACAGTACTTCACCGTCAAAACTTTTTTCTACTCCTGCGATAATTTTCAACAGCGTAGATTTTCCCGAGCCGTTTAAACCGATAATTCCGATTTTAGCCCCATAAAAAAAAGATAGATAGATATTTTTTAATACCTGTTTGTGCGGTGGAAATGTTTTTGATACATTTACCATCGAAAAAATTATTTTTTTGTCGTCTGCCATATAATTTAGTATAAAGTATAAAGTGTAAAATTTAAAATTGTTTTTTGAGTTTATGTATCACCTAATGTTTCTTTTAGTGCTTTTAATTTTGCAGATGCCATATCATCAATTTCTATAAGACTGTATCTATTGTAATAACCTTGCTGTTTCGGCACTTTTTTTCTGTCATATTTACTGTAATTTTCTTTTGCACGTTTTGCTTTACCTGAACAATTTGAGGTAAATTATTTTGCAAAAAACAGATTTTTCTGATAGATACAGATTTTCTATTTTTTTGAATAATTGTAAAAGCCATTTCTTTTTTTCGCTTTCAAAATTCCAATTTTCTACTCTGTCTGTCATTTTTTTGTTTTAGAGTGCAAAATTAGCATAAAATTTTCAATTACACACAAACTTGTAAAAATACAATTTGAAAATTTGAAAATTTGAAAATGCAAAAATACAATTTGAAAATTTGAGGATTTGAGGATTTGAAAATTCAATTTGAAAATTTTGGGATTTTTATTTTAAATCCTCAAATCCTCAAATTTTCAAATTAATTTTTATGCGTTTGTGTATAATTGAAAATTTTATGCTAACTTTCCCCTATAAATTTTTCGGAGAATTTTTATAAGTTTGTGTGTAATTGAAAATTTTATGTTATCTTTGCAGCGATTTTTTACAGAGTTTTATCGAACTTCGGCTCTGAAAAAAAAATCAATAGAAAAAAAGTGATTAATAGAAGTTTTCTATAATAAATGAACCACAGAATTTTTGTTGAAAAGAAACCTCAATTTAGGGTTGAGGCGGAAAGTTTGCAGAGGGAACTTGATGCAAACCTGAACCTTAACTTGCTGAATTTGAGATTGATAAATGTGTATGACTGTTTCGGTTTTTCGGAAGAGTTAATCGAAAAATGCCTGTATAATGTGTTTGGCGAAATAGTAACCGATAACGTATCAAAGTCGCTTGATTATGAAAATTCGCCGTATCTCGCGGTGGAATTTTTGCCCGGACAGTTTGACCAAAGAGCAAGTTCCGCCGTTGATTGCGTGAAACTTATTGAGCCGACTGCCGATGTAAATATAAAAAGTTCAAAAATTTTAATATTTGACGATAATTTTTCGCAAAAAAATATTGAAACTGTAAAAAAATATTTTATCAATGCAATAGAAAGCCGCGAAAAAGACATGTCGGTGCTGGCGGAATTTTCTCACCCAAAAGCAAAAGAAATTGAAATTCTTAAAGGGTTTAATTCTTTGAAAGATAATGAGTTAGAAAAATTTTGCAAAGAAAATTCTTTGGCAATGAACGCCGCCGATTTGCGCGAAGTAGTTAATTATTTCAAAAAAGAAAACCGCGAGCCGTATGAAACCGAACTCAAAATTTTGGACACATACTGGAGCGACCATTGCCGACACACTACTTTCACAACCATTTTAGAAAATATTGAAGTGGAGGAAAGTTTTGTTTCAGAAAAAATAAAAAAATCGCTAAACCTCTATCATTCAATACGTTGCGAACTTGGGCGGGAACACAAAGATATTTGCCTTATGGACATTGCCACAATCGGCGCAAGATACTTAAAATCAAAGGGTTGCCTTGACGATTTGGAGCAGAGCGAGGAGAATAACGCTTGCAGTATTTTCATTGACGTTGATGTTGACAGCGAAACGGAAAAGTGGCTGCTGATGTTCAAAAACGAAACGCACAACCACCCAACCGAAATTGAGCCGTTTGGCGGTGCATCTACCTGCCTCGGCGGTGCAATCCGCGACCCGCTTTCGGGCAGAAGTTACGTCTATCAAGCAATGCGAGTAACTGGCGCAGGAGATATTTATCTGCCTGTAAATCAGACTATTGAAGGCAAACTTCCGCAAAAAATTATTTCCACAAAAGCGGCTCACGGCTATTCGTCTTACGGCAATCAAATCGGGCTTGCAACTACCTTTGTCAGAGAGATTTACCACGATAATTATGCGGCGAAACGACTCGAAGTAGGGGCTGTTGTCGGTGCGGTAAAAGCCGAAAATGTGCGCCGAGAAAGTCCAAAAGTGGGCGACGCAGTGCTTATGCTCGGCGGCAGAACAGGACGAGATGGAATTGGCGGGGCGACTGGCTCGTCAAAAGAACATACCGCCGAGAGTTTGGAAACGTGCAGCAGCGAAGTGCAGAAAGGCAATGCGCCCGAAGAACATAAATTGGAACGGCTTTTCCGCCGCCCGGAAGTTACGCAGTTAATCAAAAAATCAAACGACTTTGGCGCAGGCGGCATAAGCGTGGCAATCGGCGAACTTGCTGACGGACTTGACATTAACCTTGACAAAGTGCAGACAAAATATTCGGGTTTAAGCGCAACCGAACTCGCTATTTCTGAAAGTCAGGAGCGTATGTCGGTGGTGATTGAGCCGAAAGACATACAGAAATTTAAAAAATATTGCGCAGAGGAAAATATTGAGGTTGTAAAAATTGCTGACGTAACCGACACCGCCCGCCTGCGAATGTTTTACAAAGGGCAAAAAATCGTTGATATTTCACGAGAATTTATTGACAGCGCAGGCGCAAAACATTTTGCAAAGGCGAAAATAGAAAAAGTGGAGAAAAAAAATCCTTTTGAAAGAAAACAAAATTTAATAAATAATTTGCGCTGCAAAAATGTGCTGTCGCAAAAGGGTTTAATCGAAATGTTTGACGCTACAATCGGGCGTTCTACTATTCTTATGCCTTTCGGCGGAAAAACGCAACGCTCTGAAAGTCAGGTGTCTGTGCAAAAAATCCCTGTCGGCAACCACTTTACTAACACCGCGTCTATGATGGCTTACGGCTACAACCCCGAACTTTCGGCGTGGAGTCCATTTCACGGAGCGCAATACGCAGTGATTGAGGCGATTACAAAAATTGTTGCAGCGGGCGGACGGTACAATAATATTCGTTTTTCGTTTCAGGAATATTTTGAAAAAATGACGCAAAATCCAATTTCGTGGGGCAAACCAACTGCCGCGTTACTCGGCGCATTGCAGATGCAAGCCGACTTTAAACTCGCATCTATCGGCGGTAAGGACTCAATGAGCGGCACGTTCCACAACATCAATGTTCCGCCGATGTTGATGGCTTTCGGAATAACAAAAGTTGATGTTGAGAACGTGATTTCCACCGACTTAAAAGCAGCGGGCAATAACCTTTACCTTATAAAGCACACGCCCCACGCAGACTATTCGCCCAATGTTGAACAGTTGAAAAATAACTACGATTTTATCTCGCAAGAGGTTGAAAATCAGCATATTATCTCTGCTTTTGCGATTGGTTTCGGAGGCTTGGCAGAGGCGGTTTGCAAAATGGCGTTTGGGAATGAAACAGGTGTAGAAATTACAAATTACGAATTACAAATTACGGAAAGCGATTTGTTTAATTTATCTTATGGCTCAATTTTGGTAGAAACGCCAAATGAATTAAATTTTGAAAACGCAATTTTTCTTGGCAAAACTCTTTCCGAAAAAGTTATTAAAATTAATAACGAAAACGTTGATATTGAGGAACTTTATAAAGCAAATACGGAAAAATTTGCGGAAATTTACCCAATAACAAGTAAATAATTAGAAAAAAATATGTCAGAAAATATTAAAAAACCAATCGCATTTTTACCTGTTTTTACGGGTACAAATTGCGATTACGACACTGCAAAGGCGTTTGAAAAGGCTGGCGCGGAAATAACAACGAGTGTGTTTTGCAACCTCACAAGCGGGGACATTTTTTCGTCAATTAAGGAAATGTGTCAAAAAATCCGCAAATGCCAAATTTTTGCGCTTTCGGGCGGATTTTCATCAGGAGACGAACCTGACGGTAGCGGAAAATTTATTGCTAATGTACTGAATAACAAAGATATAACCGCCGAAATTCACGCGCTTTTGGATAGAGGCGGATTGATTCTCGGCATCTGCAACGGCTTTCAAGCGTTGATAAAATCGGGGCTGTTGCCGTATGGGAGGCTCGGAATGGTAATCGAAAATTCGCCCACGCTTTTCCGCAACGACATCAACCGACATATTTCGCTAATCGCCTCAACCAGAGTGAGTTCCGTAAGTTCGCCGTGGCTCGCAGGCTTTAAAATCGGCGAAATTCATCAGGTTGCAATGAGCCACGGCGAAGGCAAAATTGTTATTTCCGAAAAACTTGCACTGGAACTTTTTGCAAAAAATCAAATTGCGTTTCAATACGTTGATTTACAGGGTAATATCACGCAAAAGCCTCCATATAATCCTAACGGCTCAATGTACGCTATCGAAGGTATGATTTCGGAAAATGGACAAATTCTCGGCAAAATGGGACATTCAGAACGTTTTGAGAGCGGACTTTTCAAGAATATTTACGGCAACAAAAACCAAAATATTTTTGAAAATGCAGTAAAATATTTTTTGAAAAATTAAAAACCTCCAAACCACACGAAAATTATTTACCTTCGTGCGGTTAGAGTGGTTAGTGGTAAAAAAAAATAAAATGGATACCCGTATATATGCCTAAATATAATCATAATTTGCTGATTTTATGGGCTTTACCACAAAGTAGATAATTCCGTTAAACATTGTTTATTCTCTGTCATTCATTGCTTTGACCCGCAATCCAATCAAAAAAACAATGAAATTTTGGGTCGAAGCCCGCAATGACAGGGTGCTACATTGTATTTCTTAAAATCAATAAAATATCTTACATACAAAGGTAATAATTTTTTTGGTGTTTATATAATTTTATATTTTGATTTTAGTAGTGTTGCGTTAAAAAGCGAAAGTAACGCCTGTAATTTGACTGACAACGCTGCCGTTGTCTAAATCGCCAAAGTTTATTCATATTATTTTTTTATTTTAAAATTTTGCACATAAAAAAATCGGTAAAACTCTGATATATAGAATTTTACCGATTTTTTATTGTGAAAAATATTTTTATGCTTCGTGAGAATATTTTTGAAAATCTCCAAGCATTTGCTCTACATGTATAACTTCGGGGCAAGTGTCCCAAGTTACACCATTGCCAATTAAATACCATTCTTTACGCTGTTTTACAGGTGCTTTTTTTATACTTGGAAAAGCAGAAATAGGCATAATCAAACATCTTCCGTCCTCAAAATTTACCTGCATTTTGCCGCGTACAGGAAACCCCACTTTTTTAATTCGAGGTTTTATGTCCCAAAATCCTTCAATTTTATACATTGTTATTTATTATTTTTAATATTAATAATTTTAACTTGTTCGCCTTTTTTTAAGATTTTCCATTGAACCATTAGTTTTGAGTGGTATTTTTCTACCAACTCAACAATTTCTTTTAAATCTTTGTTTTTTAAACTTCCTTTTTTTTCGACAGAGATTTCTGGCTCTAACCATATTTTGCAAAGTTCTTTTGTTCCCTTTTTTCCAACGTGAACGTGCGCTCTGTTTTCGTTATATCTTTGTTCCAAAATAAAAAAGTCCATATTACTTCTTTGGAAATATATATTAAAACTTTTGGCATATAATTGTTTTTTTAATTTTATGCAAAAGTATAAAATATTTTTCAAAAACAAAAACAATTTTTTTTCGATAAAATTCAATATGTCAAAGAACGCTTGGTAATTTTTCAATTAGGAGGAATATTTTCCGCCTAATTGTTCTTCTGTTCCGATAATATAGGGAACACCTTTCTCAATTTTCGGAACAATGGGTCGCCAATTCAAACTGCTTTTAGCGGTTTTCTCTGCAGCGTTTCGCCAATGCAGCCCTGCCTTTTACGAGGGCGGCGAGTTGTTTTTGTGTTGCCATATGATAGATTCAACTACATAATGCAACTATTTATGATTGCAAATTTAGGTAAAAAATTTCTTTTGGCGAATAGAAACCTGATTTAATTTTTTTTTTTTCATGTACTTATAAATTAATTTTTCAATACAGTAAATTTTTCTAAAAAAAAAATCATAATTTCTATTTTATAATTCATATTTTTTTCATACCTTTGCAAACTTATTTTATAAACCCGCAAAATGGGTTTGCTTTTGTATAATTTTTTAACAGCAATACATTGATTATCAGGTATTTATATTACATTAGCAAATAGAAAAATTTTTGCCTCAATAAGATAAAATTGAGGGAAATTTTTGTGCGTGAATAAAAAAAAATGACGATTTAAAAATTTGATGATTTAAAAATTACAGAAAATTCCGCATTTTCAAATTATCAAATAAAACTATTGAATTAATTAAAAATACAATATATAAATTATGGCATTTAAAAGAGAAAACAAGGTAAAAAGTAATTTCAGTAAAATTACTATCGGACTGGCATCGCCTGAGGAAATTTTGGAGTCCTCATTCGGCGAGGTAACAAAGCCCGAAACTATCAACTACCGCACTTACAAGCCTGAGCGTGACGGACTTTTCTGCGAAAGAATTTTCGGTCCCTGCAAAGATTACGAGTGCCATTGCGGAAAATATAAACGCATTCGTTATAAAGGCATTGTTTGCGACCGTTGCGGCGTGGAAGTTACCGAAAAAAAGGTACGTAGAGAACGCGCAGGACATATTCAACTCGTTGTGCCAGTGGCTCATATCTGGTATTTCCGCTCATTGCCTAACAAAATCGGCTATCTGCTTGGAATGCCTACAAAAAAACTTGATTCTATCATTTATTATGAAAAATATGTGATAATTCAACTCGGTGCGCTCGAAGGCGTGGTTCAGGATGTGCTTGAAGGAGATGTAATAGAAGAAGACCAGTATCTTGAATTGCTCGAAAATTTGCCGAAGGACAATCACCTTTTGGAAGACGATGACCCGCAGAAATTTATTGCAAAAATGGGAGCAGAGGCGATTCAAGAGATGCTTTCCCGTTTAAACTTGGACACTCTCTCTTACGAACTTCGCCACAAAGCCGACACCGATACCTCGCAACAGCGCAAGGCAGAGGCGTTGAAACGCTTGAATGTGGTTGAATCTTTTCGCGCGTCAAAAATGAATAACAAGCCAGAATGGATGATTTTAAAGGTTCTGCCTGTTATTCCGCCCGAACTTCGCCCGCTTGTACCGCTTGACGGAGGACGTTTTGCAACTTCGGACTTGAATGATTTGTACCGCAGAGTGATTATCAGAAATAACCGCCTGCGCCGATTGATAGAGATTAAAGCACCCGAAGTAATTTTACGCAACGAAAAACGTATGTTGCAAGAAGCAGTTGACAGTCTTTTGGACAACTCGCGCCGTAGCGCAACGGCAAAAGCCGATTCTTCGCGTCCTCTGAAATCGTTGTCAGAAAGTTTGAAAGGAAAACAGGGACGTTTCCGTCAGAATTTGCTCGGAAAGCGCGTTGATTACTCGGCGCGTTCGGTAATCGTTGTTGGACCTGAATTGAAAATGGGCGAATGTGGTCTGCCGAAAGAGATGGCGGCAGAACTTTATAAACCATTCATTATTAGAAAGTTAATTGAACGCGGTATTGTTAAAACCGTTAAATCGGCAAAAAAATTTATTGATAGAAAAGACCCTGTTGTTTATGATATTTTGGAAAATGTGATGAAAGGACACCCCGTTCTTTTGAACCGCGCTCCAACATTGCACCGCTTGGGTATTCAGGCGTTCCAGCCGAAAATGATTGAGGGTAAGGCAATTCAGTTGCACCCGCTTGCTTGTACGGCGTTCAATGCCGATTTTGACGGCGACCAAATGGCTGTGCATCTTCCGCTTGGAAACGAGGCGGTTTTGGAGGCGCAACTTCTTATGCTCGGCTCACACAATATTCTTAATCCCGCAAATGGCGCGCCTATCACAGTGCCATCGCAAGATATGGTATTGGGGCTTTATTATATCACCAAAATCCGCTCGAATGCAAAAGGAGAAGGTATGACTTTTGCATCGCCAGAAGAGGCGGAAATTGCCTATAACGAGAAAAAAGTTGATATTCACGCAAAAATTAATGTTCGTTTAAAAGAAAAAGGTTTAGACGGAAAAATTAATACCAGAATTATCAAAGACACCACCGTTGGACGTGTTATTGTTAATAAATATACGCCGAAAGAGGTCAAATTTTTGAACGAACTTTTGACAAAAAAATCGTTGCGCGACATTATCGGATACGTTATCGAAGTGTCAGGTGTGGCAAAAACAGCGAAATTTCTTGACGACATTAAGAATTTAGGTTATAAAATGGCGTTTCAGGGAGGTCTTTCTTTCAATCTTGCAGATGTAATTATTCCAGAGGACAAGCAGAAACTTGTTCAGGCTGGTTATGACAAGATTGATAGAATTGTGTCGGATTATTCGATGGGTTTCATCACAAATAATGAGCGTTACAACCAGATTATTGATGTTTGGACTCGCGTTAATAAAGAATTAACCGATGTTGTAATGAAAGATTTTATTGCAGACAATCAAGGATTTAATTCTGTTTATATGATGCTTGACTCTGGCGCGCGCGGCAGTAAAGAGCAAATTCGGCAGTTGTCGGGTATGCGCGGACTTATGGCGAAACCTCAGAAAGCGGGCGCAGAGGGAGGTCAAATTATTGAAAACCCAATTTTGGCTAACTTTAAAGAAGGTTTGAGCGTGCTGGAATACTTTATTTCTACTCACGGAGCGCGTAAAGGTTTGGCTGATACAGCGTTGAAAACGGCTGACGCGGGTTATCTCACGCGCCGTCTTGTTGATGTTTCGCACGATGTTATTGTTACTGACGAAGACTGCGGAACATTGCGCGGTTTAACTATTTCTGAACTCAAAAGTAAAGAGGAAGTTATCGCTACTCTTGCAGATAGAATTTTGGGGCGCGTAACGGTTCACGATGTGCGCAACCCATTAACAAACGAATTGATTGTTGCAGCAGGCGAATTGATTGACGAAAGAATTGCAAATATTATAGAATTGTCGCCTATTGAGCGCGTAGAAGTGCGTTCAGTGCTGACTTGCGAAATGCGGCACGGTATTTGCGCAAAGTGCTACGGACGCAATCTTTCAAACGGACTTTTGGTTAATAAAGGCGAGGCGGTAGGCGTTATTGCAGCGCAGAGTATCGGCGAGCCGGGAACGCAATTAACACTGCGTACTTTCCACGTGGGCGGTATCGCGTCAAACATCGCTGCGGAAAACAAAATCGTTTCGCGTTATGACGGACTTTTGGAAATTGACGAACTTCGTACCGTTGAGGCGCACGATACCGCAGGCAATCCTTACGAGGTGGTTGTAGCGCGCCAAACAGAAATGAGAATTATTGACCCGAACACAAAAATTGCGCTTACAATGCAGTCAATCCCTTATGGTTCAAAACTTTACAAAAAAAACGGCGACAAAGTTAAAAAAAACGATGTAATTTGCGAATGGGACCCCTTCAACGCGGTTATCGTTTCAGAGGCGGCAGGTACGGTTAATTTCGAGTCAGTTATAGAAGGTACAACTTTCAAAATTGAGGAAGACGAAAGTACAGGCTTGCGTGAAAAAATTATTATTGAAAGTAAAGATAAAGCAAAAATTCCGACAGCGCATATCGTTGATAAAGAGGGAAATATTGTTAAAACATACAACTTGCCTGTGGGCGCGCACCTTATTATTGATGACAAGAGCGACATCAAAACGGGCAACTTGTTGGTGAAAATTCCACGTGCGCAGGGCAAAGCAGGCGATATTACGGGCGGACTTCCTCGTGTTACCGAGTTGTTTGAGGCGCGTAATCCGTCAAATCCCGCTATCGTTGCCGAAATTGACGGTGAGGTTTCTTTTGGAAAGATTAAACGCGGTAACCGCGAAATTTCGGTTACTTCAAAAACAGGCGAGGAAAAGAAATATCTCGTTCCGTTGTCAAAACAAATTCTTGTACAGGAAAGCGACTATGTGCGTGCTGGAACTCCACTTTCAGACGGCGTTACCACTCCTTCAGACATTTTGGCGATTAAAGGACCGACCGCAGTGCAGGAATATATTGTAAATGAAATTCAAGACGTTTATCGTTTGCAAGGCGTAAAAATCAACGACAAGCATTTTGAGGTAATTGTTCGTCAAATGATGTCGAAAGTTCAGATTATCGAACAGGGCGACACCAACTTCCTCGAAGGACAACTCATTGATAAACACACGTTTATGCAGGCAAATGATGCAATTTGGGGAACAAAGGTTGTGCTTGACGCGGGCGACTCCGAAAATTATCAGGCAGGACAAATTGTTACCGCGCGCAAACTTCGTGATGAAAATTCCTCGCTCAAACGTAAGGACTTGAAACCGATTGAAACGCGCGATGCCGTTCCCGCAACCGCCTCGCCGGTGTTGCAGGGAATTACCCGCGCTGCGTTGCAGACAAAGAGTTTTATGTCGGCTGCCTCGTTTCAGGAAACTACAAAAGTTCTCAACGAATCCGCTATCAACGGCAGAGTTGATAAACTTGAAGGTATGAAAGAGAATGTAATTGTGGGCTTGAAAATCCCCGCAGGCACAGGACTCCGCGAATACGAAAAAATGGTTGTTATGTCGAAAGAGGATTACGACAGGGCGTATGACGCAAGCAAAACCGTAACCGATTTAGACGACATTAACGTACAAAAAGCAGCAGAAAAAGTTTAGATATAAAATTTTCACATCTATAAGTAAGAAAATTAATAACGTTAAAAATGTAAGGCAGGCTGTCTGTGAAGATAGTCTGTTTTTTCATTTTTTCACCACCGCTCTAATCGGATTTAGCAATCTTTCAATCAACCTCAAATCGTCAGTAATAATTTCGGCATTTCCGCTCATTTCTTGGGTGAAAATCAGCGTTTTGC
>JAISYF010000217.1 GCA_031270065.1 Prevotellaceae bacterium
TTGCTCTTTTGCCGCAAAAGTTTTTTCATTGCGTAGTCAAAAGAAAGTACCGTTCTGGTTTTATCTTTTTTCATAATCTAATTTTTGCAAAATTACAAAATTTTTTTTGAAATACAAAAAAACAATTAATAATTAATTAAAAATTTCACAAATAAACCCGATTTTTATTCGTGTTTATTCGTGAAATTTGTAGATAAAAACTTATTTTTTTAAAAAAAACGATTACTTTACAATTTGTATTTATGCACCCAATCTATTGCATAAGCAATAACATTGGCAAAAAAAAGCGAGTTATACACTGTGCCATCACGGTATACTTTATAAATAGGAACGCCACTTGAATTTATTGCACAGGGGAAGTATGTTTTCGAGGTTTCGATGTGATTACCAGCTCCAAAACCACCGTCTCCTATGTATACAAAGTTGTTGTCTTCAGGGGTGCCACCTTTCTTCCATACTATAGTATGCTCGCCGGATGATAAGTATGAGCTTAAAGATATCAAATTTGAGGGCAAAACCGATTTTACGCAGAGTGTGGTGGTGGCGTCTTCTCCCCAATACTGTCCGCCAACATCACCGAACGGTCCGTTGATTAACGGATTGGCGTTGTCTGTAATGAATGGATTCACACTTCCCCCACCATTTGTGCCGGACTTAACGCCTACCGTTACAGTGGTCCCCATTATTGCAGAAAGTGTCGCCGAAACATCAGAGGGGTCATTTTCCGTCATCATCAGTACAAATCCTTTTTTATTGTTTATAAAATTAGCTAATGTGGTATTGGCATCTCCCTTCGGGTGATAATTGTAGCCGATAATAATAATATCGGGATTATTGCTTGCGATTTTGTTTGCAAACTGGGTGGCACTTGGGCTTGAACCTCCGTCAACAATAGATATTGATTGAGTAGGCACTATGCCTGTTGTACCAAAATTTAAAGACGATTTCATAATTTTATACATACTGTGAGTAGTGGAGACTCCGTTATAATTATCGGTGCCGAAACCGAGAACTTTTATAGTGCGGTATGCAACTTTAAATGATGTGTTGCAGTAAACTGTATCTATACCATTAGTACCATTTGACTTTGCTCCTTTAATTGTAATAGGAATTACTCCATCCGTTGTGGGTGTGCCGGAAGAATAAAGAGTTATAAGTTCGTCTACGTTTGCTGATATCCATGTTCCGCTACGGCTAAATTCCACACCTGCTGCTTTAGCACTAATATTATAATAGCCTGCAAGTGTTACATGAACTTTTACTGTAATATTATGCGTGCTGCCAACAGGCTGTCCTACAATATATACGCCATTTACAACAGGGAAGGAGGTACTACATTCCATTGTAAAAACTGCTGCTTGGGTTGCTGCACCAACAGGAATTGCTGGCGTAGTAGTAGATAAACAAATGGGGATTGAATCAATGAACTCTTCGTCATTTATCATAAGCGACACAATGGAGTCTAAATGTGTATCAGTATCAATAGGATTAGTAGAAGGACCAGAAAAAACAGGACCTGTTCCATAAATAGGCGTTCCTGATCCGGGCAGGTTTAAAACGTGGTCGCCAACTTCAAGTATAGTCCCCTGTTGCGAATATGAATAGCCGTTACCCGTACGCGCCATAATATAGTATGTTCCCCTTGTGGCTACTGTTACAGGCAACTCCATAAAAGAGGTAAGCCCGTCAATAACCTGTCCCTGCTGATAGTTTTGCGGTGTAAAAGGATACACGCCATCGTTTGGATAAATTCTTATCTCTCCGCACTTTGGTGTAATTTTTGCTGGACCGACATCGCCGCAAAGGCTTTTGAATTCTGTTCCATTCCACACCATAGTACATTTTGTAGTGGTGTTGAAAATAAGCATTCCAATCGCTTTCTCTTTTTTATCGTCTGGAAGCAGATTGATTCGAGAGGTAAAAATTCCAACTTCTGCATTATCCAAAAGAGGCAACCGCAACCCGCGCGGCGCACTTGAATCTGTTGAAATCAGTTCAAGAATAGAGCCATCTAATGGTTCCAAATTTTCACCGATTGTTACCTGCGCACGAGCAACATTATTGCCCGACATCGCCAAAACCAACGTAAATATCAAAACTGATATGGTTGGTAAATTAAAACTTTTTGAATTTTTCATAAAAATCAAAATTTAAATTAATTGATAAATAATTATATATATTTTCACTGATAAACACGGATAAATTTTTAATTGTTATTAATAGTTATTTATTGTTATTAATGGTTATTTTATAGTTATTTGTTGTTATTCTTTGTTATTTAATAGTTATTTGTTGTTATTGATAGTTATTTATTGTTATTCTTTGTTATTTAATAGTTATTTGTTGTTATTAATAGTTATTTATTGTTATTCTTTGTTATTTAATAGTTATTTGTATATGTTAAGTTTCACAGAGAAATACGGAGAAATACAGAGAATTTTTAATTATTAATTGTTTATTAATTGTTAATTAATTGTTAATTAATTGTTTATTCGGCTGCAAAGATAATACATTTTTGCGAAATAAAAAAATATTTGAAAAATTTTGTGCCGTTTTTGCGCCGACATACAGTTAATTTCCTTTAAAAAATTGCTTTAATTTATTGATTATCAAATATTTGTGCGCAGGATGAGACTCGAACTCACACGTCGTTGCCGACACTACCCCCTCAAAGTAGCGTGTATACCAATTTCACCACCTGCGCATACACTATCAATCTACAAAAATTGTGCCCAAAACAGGACTCGAACCTGCACGCTTTTCAACACACGCACCTGAAACGTGCGCGTCTACCAATTCCGCCATTTGGGCAAAAGTTTGAGCGGAAAACGGGACTCGAACCCGCGACCCCGACCTTGGCAAGGTCGTGCTCTACCAACTGAGCTATTTCCGCAAAATTCTCTTAAAATTCAATTTGAAAATTTGAAAAACATTAGGTTTCTCTGTATTTTCAAATTCTCTCAAAATTTTTTCAAAATTCAATTTGAAAAATCAGGTTTCTCTGCATTCTCTTGCATTTTCAAATTTTCAAATTCTCAAATCTTCAAATTCCGGCTGCAAAAGTACAACATTTTCTTGAACAAACAAAATATTTTTCAAAAAAAATATCATTTTTTTTTTTAGCATTAAAGTTTCGTTTTTTTTGCGTAACTTTGCAACTTGAAAATTTAACAAAAAAAATCATAGTGAATATATTTAAAACAGTCTTTGTACAAATGGGCTGGCGAGCACAGTTTGATTGTGAAATTCCTGATAAATGCATCATTTGCGTAGCCCCGCATACAAGTAATTGGGATTTTATAATCGGCATTATTTTTAAACAGGCATATAAATTAGAGGCGAATTTTTTTATAAAAAAAGAATGGTTTAATTTTCCATTTGGCAAAATAATTCGGAGTTTGGGCGGCGTTCCAATATGGCGAGATACCCAAAATTCTACCACAGATTTGATGGCAAAAGCCTTTTCTGAACAAAAGACGTTGCGTTTGGCAATCACGCCAGAAGGTACGCGCAAGTATAATTCGGAATGGAAAAAGGGATTTTATTACATTGCATTCAAGGCACAAGTGCTGATTGTGCTTGTTTCGCTTGATTATAAGAAAAAACTTATTCATGTCGGAAAACTTTTTGCTCCGACAGGCGATATTGAAAAAGATATTGTTGAAATAAAGAAATTTTACAGCAATATTACGGCAAAATTTCCGTATAAATTTTCGTTGTAAAACAAAAAAATTATGAAACCAATTAATTTACTTTCTATCGGAATTGCAAGCGACCACGCAGGTTTTGAACTCAAAAGCACGTTGGTAAAATTCCTCGAAAATCGGGGCAGCGTAGTTTATGATTACGGCACGCATTCCCCGCAAAGTGTTGATTATCCAGACTTTGCGCACCCGTTGGCGAGTGCAGTTGAAAGCGGCGCGTGCGATTACGGTGTTGCAATCTGCGGCTCTGGCAACGGCATAAATATGTCGGTCAATCATCACAAAGACATTCGCGGCGCGCTCTGTTGGTTGCCCGAACTTGCTAAACTCGCCCGCCAGCATAACGATGCAAATATTCTGTCGCTGCCTGCACGTTTTATTTCGCAAGACACTGCTGTTGAGATAGTTAAAACATTTTTTTCAACTGACTTTGAGGGTGGTCGACATCAAAAAAGAATTGAAAAAATTGATTTTGACGAAATTTCCTCTCTTTGCTGACCCGAACTGCAATCCACTGATTGTTAAGAAAAAAATATGCGTAAAATACTGATTTTCAAAGATTTTTCAGAGTATAATTATCAAACGGCGAATGTTTGGGCTAACGCTTTGGCAAAGAAATTTCAATATCAAAAAGATTTTTTGATGCTGGAAAAAGAGTCGCAAACATCTGAAAATTTTGCTCAAATTGCAGAGGAACAAGACGCCGCACTGATTATTCTTGAACTCACGCAAAACTCTGATACTCAGCGTTATCTGAACTTGTGCAGAGATTTGCGTGCGCCTTATATTGTTTTGCGCCCTGACGCAAGTTTTGATGTTGAAAAAATTGCGTTGCCTGTGTCGTTTCTTGTTGAAGACAAAGAAAAAGCACCGTTTGCATCGGCTTTCGGACGATTTTGCCAATCGAAAATTTTGATTTATTCGCCAAAAGATTATGGCAGCAAAGCGCGTCAGACAATCAACCAAATGAAGACGCTATTTAACTCATTTTCATTGTGTTACGAGGAAAAACAGGGTAAAAAAGGCAGTTTTGGCATCGAAGGCGAGGCTGCAAAAAACGCCGAAAATGACGGTTGCAAAATGGTCGTAATTTCCGCCTCGCGCGAGTACGGACTTGATGATATAATTTTCGGCAGTAAAGAGAAAAAAATCATAAATTCAACCAAAATTCCAATCCTTTTAATCAATCCTCGAGCCGATTTGTATGTGCTTTGCGATTAATTTAACTATTTGTTTTTCAACAAATTAACAGCATATTCTATCAATGTATCTTTGCCTTCTGCAACATCATCGTTTTCTAAATCAACAGAAAAATCAGGCTCAATTCCGAACTCAATTTGATTATGGTTTTTATCCAAAAGTTGCACAGCAGAAAAGCGTATCATCCAGCCGCACGGCAGTTCGTTTGAAGACGGCACTCCGCCGCCTCCGCCTGTTGTCCTGCCCACAATTACAACATTGGGCGCATTGTTTTTTATTCGGCAAATAAAATCATTCGTAGCACTGTAACACCTTCTGTTTGTGAGGATTACGATATTCAAGTCTGACCAGTCGACAGGTGCGTCTTTGGGGTCGGTATAAACCGCCTTTGGCGCAGAAAAATCGTTATGACCGATGCCGTTTTTGTGCCTGATGTAGCCCGTGAGCGTTTTTTCCTTTAAAAAACAGGCTGCCAAAGCCTCGCTGTAACTGAGCGAACCGCCGCCATTGCTGCGCACATCAAGAATAATGCCCTTGCAGTTGCCGAAAATTTCTCGAATATATTTCATTCCCGCGCCAGAAACCGCGTTTTCAAAACTCGAATAACGCATATAACCAATTTTTTTGTTGTCAATCAAATTGTAGGAAAAACCGCCCGAAACCCTGTAATTTTCGCCCAAATATCGCTGTGAAATTATTGCAGCATTAAAGTTTTCGGGATAATCCTCAAACCAGCCTTTGCAGCGCGAAACATCAAACTGCGAATAGAGATTAACGTGTCCATCTTGCAGAGTATCAATCATTTGCGCAAACAAATCGAACATCTGCACCTCGTTTTTCATCTTCGCAAGTTGAGGTTGATAAACTGCTTTTACGCCATTCCAATCAATATCTTTGTCGTCAAAAAAACAATATTTTTCGTCTAAAATCCGCCACAGCGCATCAAAATTTGTCTGAGGCGTAAAATCGCGTACATATTGCGGTTTGCAGGCAAAAAGCAGCGGGAAAAATATTAATATAAGCAAATTTTTTTTCATTGATAAAATATTTTTGTGCAAAATTAGCATAAAATTTTCAATTACACACAAAGAAAAACAATTAATAATTAACAATTAAGAATTAATAACAAACAATTAACAAAAATGGTTGATAACGTGTTTTTTTATTTATTAATAAAATGTTAATAAATAAAGTGGGTGAAAATGGGCGAAAGTGGGAAATTTTATTTATTTTTGCAGTGTTAAAAATTAATAAGCAAAACAATGGTATTTTTCTTTGGAAAAACAGACGGAAAACTTGATGAAAAGGGGCGTGTGGTAATTCCCTCTCAATATCGCAAACAACTTGCAGATGAAAATATTTCGCAGGTAATTTGCCGTTTTGACGCTCATTTGTGCGCATTGTCGGTATTTACTCCGAGCGTTTGGGAGGAAAAATTTAAACTTGCAAAAGAAAAAATTGACGAAAATACAGCAGAAGGCAAAAAACTTTTGTGGCAACTTTTTTCCTCAATCGAATATATTGATATTGACGCTGCGGGTAGAATTTTGTTAAATAAATCGCAAAAAAATGACATTAATGTAGAAAAAGAGGTGCTTTTTGCAGGAATGGGCGACTTTTTTACCATTACCCAAAAAGAAAACCTCCAAGAAAAAATGCTATCAGAAACCGATTTTGAGAATTTATTAAGCGAAAAACTTAAACGAAACTAAAAACTAAAAGTTGTTGAGTGCAATTTTTTGAAACAACAACCCTCAACTTTTAACTTTTAACTTTTAACTTTCAACTATGATTATGTACCACGTTCCAGTTCTATTAAAAGAAAGCATTTGCGGCTTAAAAATTAAGCCCAACGGAATTTATGTTGATTGTACATTCGGCGGAGGCGGTCATTCGGCAGCGATTTTGGAAAATCTCGGCGCAGAGGGCAAACTTTTTGCTTTCGACCAAGATTTAGACGCTTATAAAAACACGCTTTCCAACAGCAAATTTACCTTTGTGCACGGAAATTTTAAATATTTAGATAATTTTTTGAAGTACTACGGCATTGAAAAAGTAGATGGAATTTTAGCGGATTTAGGAGTGTCTTCACACCATTTTGACGAGAGCAAACGCGGTTTTTCGTACCGTTTTGACGGAAAACTTGATATGCGAATGAACCAAAAAAGCGAACTTACGGCGGAAAAAGTGCTGAACGATTATGCAGAAGAACGCCTTGCAGACGTTTTTTATCAATACGGCGAACTGCGAAATTCGAGGCAGATTGCAAAAAAAATTGTTGTCGAAAGAGCGAAAATGCGGATTGAAACTATTTTTCAATTTGTGGAAATATTAAAACCTTTTTATGCGAAAGGGCGTGAAAATAAAGAACTTGCTCCAATTTTTCAGGCAATAAGAATTGAAGTGAATGGCGAACTTAACTCGCTGAAAATGCTTTTGGAACAATCTGTGAAAATGCTTGCAAACAACGGTAGAATTGTGATAATTACCTATCATTCATTAGAGGACAGGCTGGTAAAAAATTTTTTTAAAACAGGAAATTTTGAAGGAATAGCGGAAAAAGATTTTTACGGAAACCTGATAGCACCACTGCAACCGATTAATAACAAGGTAATTACGGCAACGGAACACGAACTTTTACAAAATTCACGCTCGCGCAGCGCGAAACTTCGAGTTGCTGAAAAAATTATAATTAACGATTTATAATTTAAAATTAGAATATGAAATTTTTTAGCAAAATAAAATCAGACCTTGACCAGGCAATTGAACGCGACAGAGAATTGAACAACGACAGAAAAAAAGAAAAACTTTCATTTAGTCGTAGAATGTTTAAAAATCCGTTTGACAGAAGGTTTTTTGAAAGTGAAAGATTGTGGAAGTATGTTCCATTACTGCTATTAGCAGTATTTTTGATAATGATTTATACTTGGAATATGTTTGAGAATGAGCGACTTAAAATGCAAAACGGCGTTTTGACAAAAGAGGTTGCAAGTTGGGAGGCGCAACGGCAAATCAAACAACAGGGACTTGACGCGCTAAAACTGCGCTCAAAAACTTTTAACCGCCTAAAACAAATGGGGTCAACGGTTGGCTATTCTACCGAGCAGCCGATTAGAGTAACAGGGAAAAAGTAGAACAAAGAGTAAAGAACAAAGACCGCTGCGCTAAAAGAACAAAGACAGGAAGTAGAAATTTAGAAAATTAGAAAGGAATTAAAAAAAACCTTTTAAAAAAAGATAAAAAAATTTAACAATAAATGGAATAATGACAGAATAATCAAAAACTCTTGCACAAGTCTTTGCTCTTTGTTCTAACTTGCACAAGTCTTTACTCTTTACTCTTTATTCTTTGTTCTTTATTCTAAAAAAGATTATGACAACAAAAGACAGAATTTGGGTTGGCTATGGCATTATTTATGTGCTTTTTATTTTGTTTGCTGCTTTGGCAATGTTTAAAATTTTTGAAACAAAAAAATTTAAAAATGATACTTGGGACAGCATCAACGGCAGAATTGCACGCACAAAAACGGAAACGGTCTATCCGAAACGAGGCACAATTTACGCAAGCGGCGATAAAAAAGTTGCAGAATCGTCGGTGCTGTACAGTGTTTGGTTCGATGGCAAGCAACTTGACAGAATCAACCAAAAAATTATTCGTAAAAATAAAAAATTGCGCAAAAAATACGAAGACGAAGACAGAACGGAGGAACGCCGAATTTATTTTTATTTTAGCGCAAACGACAGCATCAAAAAATTGTCGAAACAGATGTCAAAAGAGTTTGGCATGCCCGCTGCTTATTACCAAAATATTATATCAAAAGCCTTCCGAGAAACCACAAATCTGTTGCTGAAAGACTCTGTAAATCAGTTCGTCTTGGACAGCGTTTTGGGAAAATTTACTTTGCTCAACTCAACAGGCAAATATTCCTCTTGCCTTGATTATACGCATAAAAAAAATAGTCGTATGATGCCTTTGCCCTACGGCAATTTGGCGGTCGGCACAATAGGCGTAGTAAATTATTCGGGCGATACCGCCTCTTATGGAATTGAAAAAAAGTTTAACACAGAACTTGGCGGTAAGGCTGGAACGCAGGTAAAATACATTGGTGTAGGCAACAAAACCATACCGTACATTATTGACGACCCGAAAAATGGAAAAGATATTACCCTCACGCTTGATATGGACTTGCAGGACATTGTTACAAACAGTCTTTTAGAGGGACGCGAAGTGAAAAACGGTAACGTAGAATATGCTTGTGCAATTCTTATGGAGGTGGAAACAGGTAAAATTAAGGCGATGTCGTCTTTGAAAAATATGGGCGGTTATTATTCTGAAAGAAGCGCAGAAAATAAAGGGCTGATTAACAGAACTGAACTCGGCAGCGTTTTTAAAGTTCCTTCAATAATGGCTGCGCTCGAAAGCGGAAAGTTAAAATCCTCAGACACAATCGATTGCAGAACCTCAAAATACCCTATCGGCGAAGCAGAGGGGCATAATTACGGTATTCTGACCGCTGCCGAAGTTGTTATGAAGTCGTCTAACAAAGGTACGGCGAATATTATTGGCAGCCTGTTCGGCGATAATATTTCGGAGTATGTCGATTTACTCAAAAAAACTTGCATTGATGCACCAATGGACTTTGAATTTAAAACCACAACGCCCAATTTTGAAAAGGAAATTATAAAACGTGATTTGCCTGCGCGTTCAATCGGTTACCTCACAATTCCGCCGATTTATATTCTCAGATTCTACAATGCAATCGCCAACAACGGCGAAATGGTTAATCCTTATATTGTAAAAAAAATCGGCGATAAAAAATTTCCTGAAAAAAAGGTTGTTTGCAAAGAAATTTGTTCTGATAAAACTTTAACTGAAATTAAAAAAATGCTTGTCGGCGTTGTGAATAATCCAAAAGGCACAATGTACCAAAGCCGCAGTAAAAATGTGCAGTTTGCAGGCAAAACAGGCACTGCAAATCCTGTCGGAACAATCACTCATCAGGCGACTTTTTGCGGTTATTTTCCCGTTGATACGGTTAATTTAGATAAAAAACCAAAATATTCCTGCATTGTGGTTATGTGCAAAAACGGAAAATTGTACGGCGCAGAAAACGGTAAAGTTTTCAAAAATATCGCTGAAAAAGTTTATGCTTTTGAGAATGAAAAAAAACTTTCTGACGTAAAAAAAGAAAAAAACACCTTGCCGTTTGTTAAAAAAGGCAGGGCAAAAGCAACCGAAAAAGCGTTAAAAGAAATGGGTGTAAAAAGCGGTTTTGACAAAGGCGAATGGCTTGTGTATCAGAAAGATACAACTGAAAATAGAATTACAGGCAAGCCGATTGAGTTGATTGAAAATCTTGTACCGAATGTTGAAGGAATGGGCGCGAGAGATGCCGTTTATCTTTTGGAAAAAAGCGGCTTGCGCGTGCGAATTTCTGGCGCAGGAATGGTAAAAGAACAATCTTTGCCAGCAGGAATAAGAATTGTCAAAGGCGCAATTATAGAAATAAAATTAAACTAAAAATTTCTCTGTGAAAATAAGTTAAAAACTGAAATAATATGAAATTATCTGAAATTTTAAAAGGAATTTCTATTGTAGAAAACGACATAGAAATAAATAGTATACAATTCGATTCGCGTTTGGTGGAAAAAGGCGATTTGTTTGTTGCTATACGCGGAACGACTGTCGATGGACACAATTTTATTGAAAAAGCGATTGAAAAAGGCGCGGTTGCAGTACTGTGCGAGGAAATTCCTCAAAAATTTTCAATTTTCAATTTTCAATTTTCAATTATTAAAGTTGAAAATTCCGCTGCCGCTCTCGGCTACATCGCCTCAAATTTCTACAACAATCCTTCCTCAAAACTGTGCCTCGTGGGCGTTACAGGCACCAACGGCAAAACCACTATCGCCACGCTGCTCTACAATTTGACTATGAATTTGGGCATAAAAGCGGGCTTGCTTTCCACTGTCTGCAACTATATTTGCGGGCAAAAAATTGAAGCAACTCACACCACGCCCGACAGTTTGGAACTCAACCGATTACTCGCCGAAATGGTGAAACAGGGCTGCGAATACTGCTTTATGGAAGTCTCCTCGCACGCTGTTTTGCAGCATAGAATAACGGGTTTAGCGTTTGCAGGCGGCATTTTCACCAATCTCACGCGCGACCACCTCGACTATCACGGCACAATGGAAAACTACCGCGATGCAAAAAAACTCTTTTTCGACAACCTGCCCAAAACAGCCTTTGCGCTCACAAACCTTGACGACAAAAACGGCAAATTTATGTTGCAGAACTGCCCCGCCGAGCATTATACATATTCCACCCGCACCCTCGCCGATTTCAAAACCAAGATTGTAGAGAGCGATTTTGAGGGAATGGAACTTCAATTACGAATTACGAATTATGAATTACGAGAAAAAGATACGTTTGACTTTTACACAACTTTTGTAGGAAAATTTAATGCGCAAAATCTCACAGCGGTTTTTGGTGCGGCGGTTTTATTATTTACACACAATCATTTTCAATTAGATGATATTTTAATAAAATTGAGTGCTTTAAAATCCGTTTCGGGCAGGTTTGAAACCATACGCGGAAAGAGCGTTACAGCGATTGTGGATTACGCGCACACGCCAGATGCGCTGAAAAACGTGTTGGACACGATTAACGATATTAAACTCGGCGGGGCAAAACTTATATGCGTTGTAGGCTGCGGCGGCAACCGCGACAAAGGCAAACGCCCCGAAATGGCGAAAATTGCGGCGAACCTGTCAGATACTGCTATTTTTACGTCAGACAACCCGCGAAACGAAAATCCGCAGGATATTCTCAATGATATGCTCGCAGGATTAACGACCGCGCAACACAATAAAACGCTGACTATCAGCGACCGCCGCGAAGCAATCCGCACCGCCTGCAAACTTGCCCGCACAAGCGACATTATTCTTGTCGCAGGCAAAGGACACGAAAATTATCAGATTATCAATGGCGTTAAGCACCATTTTGACGACAAAGAGGAAGTGAGAAATCAATTAATAATTGATAATTTTAAATTATAAATTTTATATATCAACTGCCTGAAAGGCGCAACAAAAAAGAATAAAAAATATGGATACATTACTTGTCATTTTTGTGGATTAATTGCTTATAAAGATGAACAGTGTTTAGATTGTTTTTGTGATGATTGGAACTATGAATTAGCAAAAAATTATTCTAATTATGAAAATTATTTGCACAAATCACAATTAGAAATTTTGGGAAACAAAGGGCTTGATAAAAATTTTCAAAATAAAGATTTTGAGATAGATAAAAATTGGAAACCGATAGTAAGTAAAGGGAAAATTCAGCCATTCGGGCTAAAATACAAAAAATACACCAAGCGAAATGATTAAAATACAATTTATAAAATTTTAAACCAATGAAAAATATTTTTAAAATATTGATTATAAGCATTTTAACAGATATTGCTTGTTCAAGAAATGCACAAAAAATATATTATAATACAGAAAAATAAAAAAAAAATTTAACTTTTAATTTTTAATTGATATGCTGTACTACTTATTCCAATGGCTTGACAAATTAAATTTTCCCGGCGCGGGAATGTTTAATTATGTATCGTTTCGGGCATTGCTCGTTACTATTTTGGCGTTGCTTATATCCGCTATTTTCGGCAATGCGTTTATAAATCTGCTCAAATGCAAAAGGACGTTTGAAACGCAGCGGGACGAGTCGCTCGACAAGTTCGGCACTGCCAAAGAAGGCGTGCCTTCGATGGGCGGCGTGATAATCATTCTCGCGATTGTGCTGCCGTGCCTGCTGGTCGGAAAACTGCACAACACCTATTTGATACTGATGCTCATAACAACGTTTTGGCTCGGCGCAGTGGGTTTTGCTGACGATTATATTAAAATTTTCCGCAAAAAGAAAGAGGGTTTGAACGGAAAATATAAAATTGTGGCTCAGGTTGGTTTGGGGTTAATTGTGGGCTTGTCGCTCTATTATGTGCCTGATGCCGTAATGCGCGAGAATATTGAAATTCAGCGTGATAACGGCAATGTTGAGGTGGTACTATCGCCGAAGTTTGTGAAATCGACACAGACTACAATTCCGTTTTTCAAAGAAAACAACCTTGATTATGTTGATGCTTTTAATTTTGTGAAAGATAAACATTGGCGACGGAAACTCGGTTGGGCGTTCTTTGTATTCGTAACGGTTTTTGTGGTGGCGGCAGTTAGCAACGGCGCAAACCTCAATGACGGAATGGACGGAATGGCAGCGGGAAATTCGGCAATAATCGGTATGGCATTGGGCATTTTGGCTTATGTTTCGAGCCACGTTCAACTCGCGAGTTATCTTAATATTATGTTCATTCCCGGCAGCGAGGAACTTGTGATATTTATCTGCGCGTTTATTGGGTCGCTGGTGGGTTTTTTGTGGTACAATTCCTACCCCGCACAAGTATTTATGGGCGATACAGGCAGTTTGACCATTGGCGGAATAATCGCTGTTTTCGCAATTTTGATACACAAAGAATTGTTGTTGCCGATACTTTGCGGTGTGTTTTTGGTGGAAAATTTGAGTGTAATCCTGCAAACGCAATACGCAAAATGGGGAACGCGGCGCGGGCGCAAACTGCGTTTTTTCAAGCGCACGCCGATACACGACCATTTCCGCTACGAGCCGTTAGAGGGCTTTTCGTACCTTTTTGCAAAACCGCAAAAATTGCAGTTTGAAACAAAAATTACAATGAGGTTTTGGATTATAACGATTTTGTTGGCGGCAGTAACGATAATAACGTTGAAAATGAGGTAAAATTTATTTTGTCCACAGATTAACACCGTTTTTTTAACAAAATTAACAGAATTTTCAGAATTAATAAAATAAATGGAAAAAAGCATTTTGGTGGAGTACAATTATCAGTACGTTGTTATTACTTTTTGGTAATATGTTTTTCTGTGTATATTTTTGACCAATACTAAAAAATCTGCGCAAATATGCTTAATCTGCATTATTTGCGTGCTAAAAAACAAAAAAATATGTATATAATTAATTGAAAATCAGATAATTACAAAAAGCGTATATTCAAATATGCGTTTTTATGCAAAAAATGCAGTTTGTAATATACAAAAAAAGATGTATTTTTGAACTTTCAAATATGCGATTTTTGTTAGAATTGTAAAATAATTTTTAAAAATCTGCGCAAATATGCTTAATCTGCATTATTTGCGTGCTAAAAAACAAAAAAATATGTATATAATTAATTGAAAATCAGATAATTATAAAAAATGTATATTTAAATATGCGTTTTTATATAAAAATGTAGTTTGTAATATACAAAAAAGTTATATTTTTGCACTTTCAAATACACGCTAATACTAATATGCAAATACAATGAAACAATATGTAATAATCGGTTTTGTATTTCTTTCTTTTAACATTTTATGGCTAAATCTCAGTTTTCACTTTTCAGTTTTCAGTTAAAAAAGTTCTGATACTTATATATTTTTTATGAGTTCCCTAAAAAAATGCGTATATAATCAATTGAAAATCAAACAATTACAAAAAACGTATATTTAAATATACGTTTTTATCTTAAAAATGCAGTTTGTAATATACAAAAAAGTTGTATCTTTGCACTTTCAAATATACGATTTTATGGAAGATTTTATAAAAACATATCGGAGAAAGTTGGAACAAACTGATAATGAGTTTGTTAGATACTTAATGCCGCAGGTTAATTGGAATAATCGGCTTTTTGCAGTTATCGGCTCGCGCGGAACAGGCAAAACTACGCTTATGTTGCAGCATATCAAGCAAAATCTTGATGCAGAAAAGGCGTTTTATATGAGTTTAGACGACTTGTATTTTTCCACAAACCGCCTTATTGATACCGTGCGCAAACTTTGGCAAGAGGGAGTTACGAACTTTTTTATTGACGAAGTGCATAAATACCCTTACAACACATGGGCGCAGGAATTAAAAAATATTTATGATTCGTTGCCGCAAGTGAAAGTCGTTTTTTCGGGGTCGTCAATTTTGAATATCTACAAAGGAAACGCAGATTTGAGCCGCAGAGCGATACATTACGAACTTTTTGGTTTGTCGTTTCGCGAATTTTTGGCATTTGAAGGAATTATGAAAATTGCACCAATTTCGTTGGAAAATTTGTTGCAAAATCACATTTCTATTGCGGCTGAAATTATAAAAGATATAAAAATTTTGCCGTTGTTCAGAAGATATTTGCAAGGCGGCTATTTTCCGTACTATAAAGAGGATTTGCAGAGTTACAGACAACGTTTGTTAAATACTGTTAATGCAATTTTGGAAACGGATTTGCCTGCGGTGGAAAAAATTGAGTTCATTACAGTTCAAAAACTCAAACGTTTGCTTGTGGTTATTTCGGGGCTTACGCCTTTCACTCCGAATATGACACAGTTGGGTAATCAGGTTGAAATTCAGCGCAGCAACCTGTTGAAATCACTTGAACTTTTGGAACGCTCGCGGCTGTTGGGATTGTTGCGCGATGCAAGTAAAAATTTGAAATTTTTGAGCAAACCCGAAAAAATATTTTTAGATAATCCAAATTTAGCGTATGCACTTGG
>JAISYF010000067.1 GCA_031270065.1 Prevotellaceae bacterium
CGAGCGTTACTATTAAGTTCCACAAAAAATCTGCGCCTGATATATGGCACGACGATTATTATTGGGAAACTTGTGAGAAAACTATTCACACTGACGACTAATTATTTAACATTTAAAAATTTTTGCTGTCCGCTAAACATTTTTTTACTCAAAAAAATGTTTAGCGGACAGTAATAAATTTGAAGATTTGAAAATTTGAAAATACAAAAATACAATTTGAATATTTTGGGATTTTAATTTCAAATTTTCAAATTGTATTTTTGCATTTCTGCATTTTCAAATCCTCAAATTTTCAAATTTTCAAATTGTATTTTTGCATTTTGACACTTGGGTGTCCCTGTGGCGAAGTCAGGAGTTACTTCAAAATCTTTATTATCGCTCTGTTGCCCAACGGTTTAGAGAGAGTGTTAATGCGTGTGTTGATTTCGGTTAGTTCGGTTTGAATTTTGCGTATTTCATCTTGATTATTAGATAAATACGTTTTTTTTAATTGTTCAAGTTTAATTTTTTTTTCGTTTAGCGTATTTTCATTTATATATTCAATTAAAACGCGCTGAATGTCATTAAAAAGTTTTACAATTTTTTCAGATTTTCGTTGTACAATAAGTTTGAGTTCGCGGTTGTGCTGATTTTTTTTTTGCTCAAATTCTTTTACCGCTTTATTATAAGCCCGCACACTTTGTTCGTCTTCATAATCCACCTCAGGAATTACTATCTCGTCAGGATTTGTCAGCGTAATTTCCTCCTCCTGAAACATCTTGCTCAAAGTGTATTTTTCGGTAATAATTTCGGCAGCAAATTTACTGATATATTGATTGTTATGATATTTAAAATAATTTTCAACATCAAAATTTTGTTTTGCACTTTCTGCTATAAATTCCTCAAAAATTTGTGTAAAAAGCGGATTTGTAAATTTGAGATTTTGAGCCTCTAACGTTGCTTTAATATATTGCGCCACAAATATTTCGCCATTTTCGTCTTGCAAAATTGCCGAATTACCGTTTCTAATAACAAAAGTAAGCAATTCGCGTTCCAAATTTTCGATTTTTTTATTTTTAACAAAAATTTTCTTTGCAAAATCCTCATAATTTTCCTCTATCTGCGCAATGTTTTGTTGATTATCAATGCTTTTCAGTTGATTTTGTTCTCTGTTTTTTTCAATTTCAAGCCGTTTTAATTCGTCTTGTTTTTCCTGCAATTTTATTTTGTTTATTTCATTGTAAATTGCCTGTTCATTTACATCGAGCAACGTGCTGCATTCCTTAATGTATTCGGCTCTGAGCAGCATATCTGGCACGATTGCGATGGTGCGGATTACCTCTTTGACCATCTCCGCTTTTTTCAATGGGTCGTTTTTGGCATCTTGCTGTAAAATGCTGATTTTGAAGTGAATAAAGTCGGTTTGGTTGTTATTTACGAACTCAATAAAATCTGATGCGTTGTGTGAGCGGGCGAAACTGTCGGGGTCTTCGCCGTTGGGCAGCAGCACCGTTTTCACTTTCATTCCTTCGGCAAGCAGCAGGTCAATTCCGCGAATTGAGGCTTTAATTCCTGCCGCATCGCCGTCATAAATCACAGTGATATTCGGTGTAAAGCGGTGTATAAGTTTGATTTGTCCCTGCGTGAGCGAAGTGCCAGACGAGGCTACAACGTTTTTTACGCCAGCCTGAGCCATAGAAATCACGTCTGTGTAACCCTCCACAAGAAAACATTTGTCCTGCTTAACAATCTCATTTTTAGCGAAATAGATACCGTAAAGTTCGTTTGATTTGTGGTAAATTTCGCTTTCGGGCGAATTGACGTATTTTGCCAATTTGTCGGTTTTGTTGCCCAAAATTCTACCGCCGAAAGCCACAATTTTTCCCGAAATAGAATGTATGGGAAACATCACTCTGCCCCTAAAACGCTCGTAGTAGCCGCCTTTGTCGCTTTTGAGCGCAAGCCCGACCTTTTCGAGAGTTTCAACGGGAATTCCCCGTTTTTGCGCCTCGTTAATTAAAAATTCGTACTCGTCTGGTGCGTAACCGAGATTAAAACGCTTGATAGTTTCGTCAGTAAAACCGCGCTCATAGAAATATGCCTTGCCCACAGCCTTGCCGTCAGGGCGGTTATTGAGGCATTGCGCATAAATTTCCACCGCAAATTCATTTGCCAAAAGCAAACTTTCGCGCTCGGATTGCAAATTTTTTTCCTCCTCTGTCAGTTTTCGTTCCTGAATTTCGATATGATATTTTTTCGCCAAATAACGTAATGCGTCCGGGTAGGAAAGTTGCTCGTGCTTCATTATGAAATGCACCGAATTTCCGCCCTCACCGCAACCAAAACACTTAAAAATATTCCGCGCAGGATTTACGTTGAACGAGCCTGTTTTTTCGTTATGAAAAGGACACAAACCAATCAAATTCGCACCGCGCTTGCGCAACGATACAAAATCGCCGACCACATCTTCGATACGGGCAGCGTCAAAAATTTTATCTACGATTTGTCTGTCAATCATTTTGTTGTTTGGAAAAAGTGCGCTTTTTGCTTATTCTACAAATTATTAAAACAGCACCTGCAAATCGGTTCGTAGGCGTCTTTTTCGCCGAGCAAAACCTGTTTGCCCTCATTTACAAGACGGTGCGAAACGTAGGCAGGCGCACCGCAACGGACACAAATTGCGTGTTCCTTTGTAACATCGTCTGCAATCGCCATCAGAGCGGGCATCGCGCCGAAAGGCTGTCCCCGAAAATCCATGTCAAGCCCAGCGATAATAACTCGGTAGCCGCGTTTGGCAAGCGTGGTGCAGACTTCCACAAGCGTTTCGTCAAAAAACTGCGCCTCGTCAATGCCGATTACATCAACATCTTCCGCCATAAGCAGAATATTTTGCGGCGAACCGATTGGCGTTGAAGGGATTGCGTTGTTGTCGTGGCTCACGACCTTGCTTTCGGAGTAGCGCGTATCTATAAGCGGCTTAAAAATTTCTACTCGTTGTTTTGCAATTTTTGCACGTTTGAGTCGGCGGATTAATTCCTCTGTTTTCCCCGAAAACATCGACCCGCAAATCACTTCGATACTGCCTCTGTTGTGGTTTGAGTGTATATGAGATTCAAAAAAAATCATTTTTTTTCTGTAATTAAAAAATTATTCATCTTCCTCCTCCTCGTTTTTCACAGACGGCTGGTAGTTTAAAATGTCCTCTATCAATGTTTCTACAACAGAGGCAACGGTGAAATCTGATGCCGAAGTTTTCATAAAATCAAGCAAATTTTCAATCGCCTCTTGCAAAATTGAGGCTTTTACAAGATAAAAAAGCGAAGTCTTTTTTTCAACTTCTTTCTGCGTTTTTTCGTCAGTAACTACCGCCGTAAAAATCATTTTGCACTTATACCAACGGTCGCCGACTTCGTTGTCAATCACTTCGGCAATTTTCACTTTGCGGATTTTTCCAATCGTCAATTCTCCGCTGTTAAATGGCGCAACCTCGTCTATTACGCGATTTTCTACCTCTGAAAAAGTGAGCGCATCAACCAAAAAAAGTTTATTTTCTTTTTTGAGCAAACCATCTTCGCCCCCAAGCGTTTCGTACGAAACATTACATTCAAACCAGTTCATAAAACTTTGATTATCAATTAATTATATATTAGAAATTATATTGTATTTTCTTTCTAAAATACCGATAAACTCTTGCACAACAGGATTTTCCAAATCCCATTTCATATTTTTTTCGATATAATTTTTAGCCTCGTTGAGCGTTTCCATTTCGTTAAATTTTGAAACAGCAAAGAGATATTGCTCCACATTTCCGTTGAAAAGTTCGCGCGAAAACCGAAATCTATCCGCAATGCTAAATGAGGCTTTGCTCTGGTCTGCAACAATCGGCGCGGGCTTTTCCTCTAATTTTACTTCTGTTTTTTCGTGCTTATCGGCAATAATTTTCACAGGTTTTTCCTTAACTTTTTTTGGCTCAACAACAACAGTTTTCACAGGTTTTTCCTCAACAACAACAGTTTTCACAGGTTTTTCCTCAATATCAGGCTCTTTTTTCTCAATTTTTTCTTCAAAAAAAGGCTGTTGCCCGCCATCTTGGGCTGGAGGTTCTTCAACGGCAGGCTCAACCAAAATTATCTCTTTTTTTTCCTGTTTCTTAATGATTTGTTCAGCGATTTTTTCTGTTTTTTCTACATACAGAGGCAATTTTTGCAGGCAATCAACTATATTTTGCGCTTTCGATACGGCGAGTTCAATAATAGCCTCAGGCAGATTGTCCATTGCAGAAAAACCTTTTGTAAGCATTTTTAAGTCTGCTATATCCCTGTCAATCAAGGTTATAAGTAGTTCTTTATTCATATTTTTTGAAAATTATTAATAATTTTGAAATAAAATAATTAATTTTGCATTGAATTTTTTGCGTACAAAAGTACAAATTTTTCTTGAATTTATAAAATTTTTAAATTAAAAATAATCCGCAATCTATGCAACTTTCTACTCCTGTTAATATTGACAGTACCCTGATTATAAATCATAAAAGCCGATTTTTGCTGCTTGGCTCGTGCTTTGCAGAAAATATCGGGCAAAGACTGAAAATTTTTCAGTTTGACGGCGAAGTAAATCCTTTCGGAATTTTGTTTAATCCGCTTTCGATTTCGACTGCGTTGAAAAGGCTGATTGAAGGCAGCGAATTTTCCGAGAACGAACTTTTTGAGCATAAATCGCTTTGGCACAGCGATTTACATCACGGCAAATTTTCCGACAAATCCAAAATCGAAACTCTGATTAAAATCAATGCAAGTTTCTGCGCTGCAAAAGAAATTTTGCCGAAAACCGATTTTTTAATCATAACTTTCGGCTCGGCACAAGCATTTTTGAAAAATGGAAAAATTGTCGCCAACTGCCACAAATTGCCCGAAAATCTTTTTGTAAGAAAAATGCTTACAATTTCAGAAATTGTAGAAAATTATTGTTTAATTTTTAATGAATTTTTAAAAATAAATCCGACTGCAAAGATAATTTTGTCGGTTAGTCCTGTGCGGTATTTGCACAACGGAATACATAAAAATTCACTCAGTAAAGCAACGTTACTGCTTGCTGTTGAGGAACTTACAAAGATTTTTCCGCAAATAATTTATTTCCCTGCATACGAGATTTTGCTTGATGAACTGCGCGATTACCGCTTTTTTGCAGACGACATGCTGCACCCCTCTGCACTTGCGGAACAGATTGTTTGGGAACGGTTTGCAGAGGCTTTTTTTGATGAAAAAACAAAAAATTATTTACCCAAAATCGACAAACTAAACAAAATGCTTGCTCACTGCCCCCTACACGAAAACTCAGACGAATACAGGGTTTTTATGCAAAAAGTTGAGAATTTGAAGATGGAAATTTTGTAGGGGCGCATTCTATAATTTCCAACGCTAACGCATTGGGCTACGCATAATATTTGACTTTCATTCCATCCATAATTTTAGCCTCTATTTCAGCGGCGAGTTCCGGGTTGTCTTCCATCAGTTTTTTAGCGGCATCGCGCCCCTGACCAAGTTTGGTGTCGCCGTAAGAGAACCAC
>JAISYF010000192.1 GCA_031270065.1 Prevotellaceae bacterium
ATTTTTTATGGTTATTTTTGTTTTTATAATTCCGGCTACAAAGGTAAGAATTTTTTTTGTAAATTATTGAAAAAAAAATTTTTTTTTACTGAAAAAATTTTTTTTTTTGAAAATCAACAATGTAAATTATGATTTACAATAAGTTAAATTTTAGAAGTCTCCTGTAATTTATTGTTTTAAAGTAAATTTCAGGAACAAAAGAGAGTTTTTTTGCTTTTGGGTAAAAAAGCATCTGAAAAATATTCGGATTTTATTTCTGTTTTTTCAAAAATTTGTATTACTTTTGCACAAAAGTTCTATGCAGATAAGGGCAAGTCAAATATAGCCAAAACTTCAAACCCTGTCTCATACCTATTTAAAGACAAATATATTGATTGTCAAAAAAAACAGTTGATTATAAAGATAATTAATTTTTAATTTTAAAAAAATGCTTTTCAAAGAAATTATAGGGCAAAAACAGATTAAGGAACGGCTTATAAAGAGCGTACAGGAGGGCAGAATTGCGCACGCGCAGCTTTTTTACGGCAAAAGCGGAGCGGGCGTATTGCCCATAGCATTGGCTTATGCACAATATATTTGCTGCACAAACCGCTCAAAAACAGACTCTTGCGGCGTTTGTGCCTCGTGCCGCGCCTTTGCAAAACTTGCACACCCCGATTTGCATTTTGTTTTTCCGATAATCAATATAAAAAACTCGATGTGCAACGATTTTTTGCCCGATTTTCGCAAAGCGTTGCTCGAAAATCCCTATTTAACCTTTGAAAATTGGCATGCAAAAATCAAAAAAGAGAACACAATGCCAATAATTTATACCCGCGAAGGAGACGAAATTATAAGAAAACTGGGTCTGAAACCCTTTCAGGCAGATTACAAAATTATGATTATCTGGTGCGCCGAAAAAATGAACGAAGAGTGCGCAAATAAAGTGCTGAAAATTATCGAAGAGCCACAGGGACAAACGGTTTTTCTGCTAATTTCCGAAAACACTGAAAAAATTATTTCCACAATTCTTTCACGCACACAACCGTTATTTTTTCCGCCGTTGAGCAATGAAGACTTGCGCAACGCGCTCACTGACAGGCACATATACGTTGATGACGGCGATGTGGAGTTTGTGCTGAAAAATGCAAAAGGGTCGTGGGTGGATTTGCTTCGCGAAATTGAGCAGAACGATGAGCAGCGGGAATTTCTCGAAACTTTCATAAATATGATGCGCCTCAGCCTGATGTTCAAAATTGATTATATGAAAGAACTCAACGCCGAAATTTATAAAATGGGCAGAAGTTTGCAGATTGCTTTTCTGCAATTTTCGCAAAGAATGTTGCGCGAAAGTTTTATTTACAACCTTAATAACAGCGACTTATCTTACATAAACAAAGCGGAACAGGAATTTCTTACAAAATTTGCGCCCATAATTACCGAAAAAAATATCGAACCGCTAATGAATGAATTTGCCCTTGCCGAAGCCCAAATTGAGCAAAACGGCAATGCAAGAATCATTTTTTTCGACCTGATGATACAGATGAATATACTGCTAAAAAATAAAAATAAATAAACAGATGAAAAAATTGTTTTATACAATAATTATTTCAATCTTTGCGTTAAATATTTTTGCGCAAGATATACCGCAAAATATCTCATACACAAGGATTTATGAGTTTATTGACGAGTTGGCTACAGATGGTGTTATAGAGGTTTTTTCTGCTGTAAAACCTTATTCGCGGAATTTTATTGCGCAAAAACTCGTTGAGGCGGAACAAAAAATTGATACCGCAGGGGCTGGTTTAAAATCCGCCCCAACATTGTCGAAACGGCAAATCGCGGAAATTGAGTTTTTTAAACGCGATTATGCTTTGGAACTTGACACCATGCCCGTAGGGTCCCGTTTAGAACGCGCCCTTACATGGACTGACAAAAAATCATTCTCTCTCTCGCTTTTGCAGCCCGCTTTTCACTACAAAAACAAGATTTTTAAGGCACGCATTACGCCAATTCTCGGTATGGACTTGATTATCAATCGCAAAGGGCTGATTACAAAACGGCAGTGGGGAGCAGAATTTCAGGCGGATTTTATAAATCATATTTCGATTTGGGGCAGCGTGCGCGATATTTCGTTCAACGGAAAAGGCTTAAAAAGCGGTATCGGCAACAGGCAACTCGGAGCGTTGCTCAATCCTTCAGCGGCTGCGGAGAAATATTTCGGCTACCCTGTGCAGTTTTTGACCAACAGCGCGGGCTACGAATACGACTTGAACAACCAATACGGCGGAGATTTTACCGATAGTAGAGGAGGCATAAAAATTTATGCAAATTGGGGCAGCATCGGCTTTGTGAAAGATAATATTGTGTGGGGCGATAATTATTATGGAGCCAATATTATTTCGGGCAATGCGCCGTCATATCCTGCAATCACACTCAATCTGAAACCTTGTAAGTGGTTTGAATTCAACTATATGCACGCATTTTTGGTGAGCAATGTGCTTGACAGTTCCTATTATTACACCGAAATTGACAAAGACGGCAACGAAAAGCCATATTACCGAACAAAAAACAAATTTTTAGCAACTAACTTATTCACTTTAAAACCGTTGCGCGGACTTGATTTGTCGGTTGGCAACTCTATAATTTACGCTGAAAAATTGCCTAATGCGGCGTATTACCTGCCTTTTGCGTTTTATAAGGCGTTGGACAAAATTCAAACGCGCGGCTTGGGCATCGAAAATCAAAATTCGCAAATCTTTTTCAATGTTAGTTCGCGGAATATCAGACATTTACACCTTTATGCCTCTCTCTATTTTGATGAAATTTCTTTTAGCCGCTTTTCGTCTAAATCAAAGTCAAAAAATCCATTTTCGTACAAAGTCGGATTGAATTTGAATAATTTTTTGCTAAAAAACTACTCAATTACGGCAGAATTTACCCGCACAAATATTATTCCTTACAAACATTCCATTGCGGAACTGACTTACGCCTCAAACGGCATCGGGCTTGGGCATTATCTCGGCGATAATTCACAGGATATTTACGTTGCACTCGCCTGCAAGCCTGTTCGCGGCTTGAATTTAAAGATTTATTATGTAAATTCTACAAAATTTAATGATTACGAATATTTACGGGAAAATATTGATATTCGGAAAAGTACCCCTGTTGTTACTGCCGAACAGGCGATTTTAGCGCAAAAACCTTTTAATCAAAAAAGTTGGACAAATCAAATTTTGGCTTTTGATGCTGTGTATGAGATATTTAACAATATTTATGCGAAAGTAAATTTTTCGTACAACAATGCCAAAGGCTACGATTTAACTGCCAACGCGGGCAAAGTTGCGGGCGAAAATTGCCTTACTGCGCAAGGATTTTTAGACAAATTTTCGCCAAAATTTTATCAAGGTAAAAATTTTACGGCAACAATGGGATTAACGTTTAATTTTTAAAAAAAACAGTAGAAAGTTACAGTTATTCAAAGATTTGAATATATTTTAGCATTGCATCTTGCAGAAAAATTATCATATATAAATCAAGAAATAGAAATTTCTAAAATAACAAAAAAAAGCCTGAAATATAAAAACTTTCAACTTTTTACTTTCAACTAAATAATTATGATTGACTACATCAAAGGACAAATTGTGGAACTTTCGCCTGCTCACGCGGTTTTGGAGGCGGGAGAAATTGGTTATCACGTCAATATTTCTCTGATAACTTTTTCGGAACTCAACGGGCAAACCACTGCAAAACTCTACATCTACGAGGCGATTAGCGAAGAGGCGCACCGACTTTTCGGTTTTTTGACAAAAGATGAAAAAGCGTTGTTTCTGCTGCTGATTTCGGTGTCAGGCGTTGGCGCAAATACGGCGCGGATAATACTGTCGAGTTTGTCGCCTGCGGAGTTGCAAAACGCTATAATTTCTGGCAACGTGGGCGTGCTGAAAAGCGTCAAGGGCATCGGTGGAAAAACAGCAGAGCGCATTATAGTTGATTTAAAGGACAAAGTTGCAAAAGTGGAAGTATCTGACAAACAAGGAGTTCCGCTTAATAATTCTGTTAAAAACGAGGCGGTTGCGGCGTTGGTTATGCTCGGTTTTGCGCAAATGCCAGCACAAAAAGCCGTCAATAAAGTTTATGAAATCAACTCCGCGCTCAAAGTTGAGCAGATTATTAAACAATCGTTGAAAATGTTGTAAAAATAAGAATATAAATACTCATATATTAATTATGCGAATCACGGGTTGAAAAGCCCATTTTTCTATATTATTTTTTCTGTTAATTTTTCTTAAAAAAGTTGCATATATCGCTGATTATTAGTAATTTAGCACTGTCTAATCA
>JAISYF010000124.1 GCA_031270065.1 Prevotellaceae bacterium
ATATTCGCCGGGCAATTAATAAAATAGAAGAAGATGCCGAATCTTTGAAGACCTCTTTCCTGATATTGGGTGTTACGCCGGACAGCAGGCAGTTGCTCGACGAAACGTTTCCGGGCAAATTTACATATTTTGCCGAAAGAGATTATTTCGATTATATTTACCTGCGCGACGACCTGCAATTTCTCAAAGGGAAGAAGTTTCAGCCTAAACGCAACCATATAAACAAATTCAATAAACTGTACAAATACGAATATGTCCCGATAACGCCCGAAATCGCACCCCGATGCATGGAACTGGAACAGGTTTGGTTGAGCGCCAATGTCTCGGACGAATACAGGGAAGCGTTGGCCAATGAACGCCGTTCACTGTGTTTTGCATTGAGGAATTTTTCGGAATTGGGGCTGTACGGTGGTGCAATAGTTGTGGATGACAGGATAATCGCATTTTCTTACGGTTCGAAAATCAATCACGATACATTTGGCGTCCATGCAGAAAAAGCGGATATTAATTACGAAGGCATATTCAGCGTTATCAACCGGGAGCTTGTATCTCATCTGCCGGAAGAATATACATACATTAACCGTGAGGAGGATTTGGGTATCGAAGGCTTGCGAAAAGCGAAATTATCCTATAACCCCGTCATTTTGCTCGAAAAGAATGGGGCGGTGAAACGGCGGTAAGTTTAGATACCCATCCGTTTTTTATTCCGGATTTTAAGAGATATTTCAAAAATGTTTTAAAAGTAATAAAAAAGACATACATTTGTAGCGTCATTATCAATTTGGAGTATGAAAAAGATTATTGTAATTATATGTTTGATTGTACCGGTTTTATGTGTTACGTGCAAGCAGGAAGACGAACGCATAGACCGTAAGGCGCTGTTAAAAAGAAACAATCCCCAGGTTTCATCGTTTGACTCCCTGGCTTCGCTGTCGGTTGGAAACGGTGAATTTGCCGTTACCGTTGATGCGACGGGGCTTCAGACCTTCCCCGAACTGTATGCAAAAGGCGTTCCGCTCGGAACACAGGCGCAGTGGGGTTGGCACAGTTTCGGGAATCCCGATAATTACCGCTTTGAAGAGACTTTGAAAGAATTTGATTTCGGACACGACGGGCGGAAAGAACTTTATTCCGTGCAATTCAACGAAGAAGGCAGGCCAAAACATGCAGCCAATTGGTACAGGGCAAATCCGCACAGGTTGCATCTCGGTATTCTGGGTTTGGAATTGGATGAGAACATGGATTATAAATCATTCACAGATATTCATCAAACGCTGGTTTTGGAAAAAGGACTCATTGAGAGCAGTTACAAACTTACAGGGCAGCCGGTACGGGTAGAAACGTGCGTTCACCCGGATAAAGACATGCTTGCGGTGAAAGTTTGTTCGCCACTAAGACCTGCCTTAAAATTGCGTTTTCCATATCCGACGGGACAACATACCGACGATGCCTGCGATTGGAACAGCGATGAGAAACACAAAACGGAAACAGGATTACTGACGCCTAATTCGGCAGTGCTTAGAAGAATTATTGATTCTACGGTTTATTACGTATCCGTCGAATGGAAAGGAAAAGCAACATTCGCCGAGAAAAGTAAAAACTGCTTCATCATCACGCCGGAGGAAGATTCTGTTTCCATAACCTGCTCATTCATGCCGTATCAACCGCAGGAACAAAATCCGGATTTCGAAGCGACAGCCGTCACTTCGGCTGCATATTGGCACGATTTCTGGTACGACGGCGCAGCAATAGATTTTTCAGACTGCACAGACCCGCGTGCAAAAGAACTGGAAAGACGTGTTGTACTCAGCCAGTACCTGCTTGCCATTCAATGTTCAGGTTCTACGCCGCCACAGGAAACAGGGCTTACCTACAATTCATGGTTCGGCAAATTCCATCTCGAAATGATTTGGTGGCACGAAGCGCAGTTTGCATTGTGGAACAGACCCCAGTTACTTGCCCGTACTATGGACTGGTACGAAAAGGCGGCGCCAACAGCGCGGCAAATTGCCGAACGTCAAGGATTCAATGGTATTCGCTGGATGAAAATGACAGATCCGGGAGGACTTGAAGCGCCGTCGGGCGTGGGCAGTTTCCTTATTTGGCAACAGCCGCATTATATTTATCTTGCAGAACTTCTGTATCGCGACAGTCCGGATGATTCCATTCTGAACAGATATTATCCACTTGTACAGGAAACTGCCCGGTTCATGTATGATTTTGCCACTTGCGAAGAGGAAAAAGACCGTTATGTACTGAAAGGAATCATACCTGCACAGGAGACTTTAAGGGCCTCCGAAACGGTTAATTCTCCTTTTGAGTTGTCTTACTGGCATACAGGCATGTCTTTAGCGCAAAAATGGCGCGAGCGGAAAGGCGAAGAACGAAATCCCGAATGGGACAAACTTATGGAGAAACTCTCGCCGCTTGCATACAATGAAGACAATTTGTATCTTGCTGCCGAAACGGCGCCGGATACATACAAAGATATTCGTTTCACGTCCGATCATCCTGCCGTTCTCGGCGCCTGGGGTATCTTACCCGAAAGTCGATTGGTTCGTAAAGATTTAATGTTAAATACACTGAATTGGGTTTGGGACAATTGGAACTGGAACAGAACATGGGGTTGGGACTATCCGATGGTTGCAATGGCGGCGGCGCGACTTGGCGAGCCTGAGAAAGCTGTCGCAGCATTACTGATGGACAGGCGCACAAATACGTATCTCGTCAACGGGCATAATTACCAGGACGATCGCTTGCGTATTTATTTGCCCGGAAACGGCGGATTACTGACTGCGATAGCGATGATGTGCGCAGGCTGGGACGGTTGCAGGGAAAAAAATCCCGGTTTCCCGAAAGATGGAAATTGGAATGTCAAATGGGAAGGGCTAAAAAGGATGATATAAAATTAAACTTTCATCTTTAATATATTTCCCTTGCGATGCGGCGGACGCTTTCGGTTGCCATGAGAGTATAGAAATGAATACTTGGCGCTCCGTTTTTAATAAGATCTTTACATTGAATGACGCTCCATTCGACGCCTGCTTCAACGGCTTCCGCATCCGTCTTGCATTTACGCAGTTCGGAGGCGAGAGGATCAGGTATTTCCGAACGGAAAATTTTTGGTAAAACCGCCAGTTGATTCACAAATACTATCGGTTTAATGCCCGGAATGATGGGAACGGTTACGCCTTCCGCCCGAAGTTTTTCCACAAACAAATAATACTTTGCATTGTCAAAAAACATTTGAGTAACAAGATAATCAGCGCCGTTACGTACTTTTTCCTTAGCATAAAAAATATCCGATTCCATGCTTGGCGCATCCTCGTGTTTTTCGGGATAACAAGCCATCCCGTAAGAAAACGGCGTATCAATGCCTTCAAACACACTTCCGTCAAGCGCAATACCCCTGTTAAAGTTGTTTACCTGAGATTGCAGTTCCGATGCGTAATTATGATATAACGATGTATTTATGTCTGTTTCAAGATTTTTGACGTCGCCACGCAGCAGCAGCAAGTCATGTACACCCAAAAAGTTCAGGTCAATCAGCGCATATTCCGTCTCTTCTTTCGTAAAACCTTTGCAGATAATATGCGGTACGGCAGTGATTCCATATTTATACTGTATTGCCGAAGCAATCGCTACGGAACCCGGTCGTTTGCGGATATTCACACGGCCAACCGTACCGTCGGAATTTATCTTTTCGATAAATTCGCTGTGGTGCGATGTAATATTAATGTATTTCGGGTCAAACTCCTTCAACTTGTCGATAATATCATATATCCGGTTGATACTGTTGCCTTTCAACGGCGGAAGTATCTCAAATGAAAATGCTGTTTTCTTACGTTCCTTTATATGGTCAATCACTTTTTTCATACATGAAAAATAATATTTATGCCGCAAAGATAAAAAAATTTTTAGTACATGACAAAAATCATATTTTGTCGCTGTAACCATTTGATATTTAATGATTTATAACATATATTTCTTGGGAAAGTCCTTGATTTTTCGTACCTTTACAACTAATATTCAAGCGGTTATAATGGCAAAGAAAATTATCAAAGGCGGGGACAAAGGTACAAAATTAATTTCAGTTCTCACCAATCAATGTGCTGACGCGCGCCATGATACACGACGGTGTTGCTTTCCCCCTGCTGATAACAATGTTAAACAAGCGCGGCAACTCCCATACCGACGGAAGAATCGAAATCATGAACCTGTTGATTTGTCTGTTTGGGAAGGACGGGATTGACTGCCTGACAGCAGACACAGCAAACGTGTTAAAAGCCTGTTTAAGTATGGTTTAGTGTCAAGTTTCACAACGTTGTTGATAGCAGCAGCCCTTCGGCTACGCCTCCGCTTCGTCCGAAGGGCTGCTATCAACAACGTTGTGAAATTTGACATTTATCTGTATAATAAGTGTTCTGTGTGCCTAAAACAGACTCCATGCCACTGTCAGTCCTGCTACAACGATAGAAACCATACTCATAAGTTTTATCAGGATGTTGAGCGATGGACCGGAAGTGTCTTTGAACGGGTCGCCAACGGTGTCGCCAACAACGGCTGCCTTATGCACATCGCTGCCTTTGCCGCCAAAATTACCCTCTTCAACATACTTTTTGGCATTGTCCCACGCGCCGCCTGCGTTAGCCATAAATACAGCCAGCACAAAACCCGTTGAGCAACCGCCAACAAGTAATCCCATAACGCCTGAAACACCGAGTATCAAACCTATTACCACAGGAATAATTATTGCCAAAAGCGAAGGAAGAAGCATTTCGCGTTGCGCGCCTTTGGTGGAAATTTCCACGCAACGGGCATAGTCGGGCGTTGCCTCGCCTGTAAGAATTCCTTTGATTTCGCGGAACTGACGGCGAACTTCCTCAACCATACTTTGCGCCGCGCGACCTACTGCATTCATACTCAAACCGCAGAAAAGGAACGAAGTCATTGCGCCAATAAACGCGCCTACAAGCACTTTCGGATTCATTAAATTTATTTGATAATAATTAATGAAATCAACAAGATTTGCATTTTCAACAGGTTTTCCGATAAAATCAGCAAATTTTATTGCTACTGCGTTACCGTTTTCTGCCAGCCGTACAAGTCCAATTTTCACCTCCTCAATATACGATGCAAGCAATGCGAGAGCAGTGAGAGCCGCCGAGCCGATAGCAAAACCTTTGCCTGTTGCGGCTGTTGTATTTCCTAATGCGTCAAGCGCGTCAGTACGTTTGCGCACTTCGGGGTCAAGTTTGCTCATTTCTGCGTTTCCGCCCGCGTTGTCCGCGATTGGACCATAAGCGTCAGTCGCCAGAGTTATTCCCAAAGTGGAAAGCATACCAACCGCAGCAATGCCGATGCCATATAAACCGAGTGAAAGATTTTGCGCGGACATCATATTTTGAATGTCAAAATTTATTGCGCAGAGATAAGCAAGCATTATGGCAAAACCGATTGTGATAACAGGAATTGCGGTAGAAATCATACCCGTACCGATACCCGAAATAATAACCGTTGCAGGACCTGTTTGTCCGCTCGCAGAGATTTTTTGCGTTGGTTTGTAAGAATGTGAGGTAAAATATTCGGTTGCCTGACCGATAATTACGCCCGCAGCTAAACCACTAATCACCGAAAATGACAGACCAAGCCAGTTTTGAATATCTAAAAACTTCAAAATGCCGAAAGTTGCCACTGCAATCAATATCGAACTGCCGTTTACGCCTTTGCCCAACGCTCCGAGCAGTTGTTTCATATTCGCGCCCTCTTTTGTACGCACAAAGAAAATGCCCAAAATCGAAAGCGCAACGCCTACCGCCGCAATCAACATTGGCGCGAACACCGCTTTTGTCTGCATTTCGCCAATTCCTACAAACGCCGCCGCGCCGAGTGCCGCCGTAGCCAAAATACTGCCCGCGTAACTTTCGTACAAGTCCGCGCCCATACCTGCCACATCGCCTACATTGTCGCCTACGTTGTCGGCAATAGTTGCGGGGTTGCGCGGGTCGTCTTCGGGTATTCCCGCCTCAACTTTTCCCACCAAATCCGCGCCTACGTCAGCCGCTTTGGTGTAAATGCCGCCGCCCACGCGGGCAAACAACGCCTGCGTAGATGCGCCCATTCCGAAAGTCAGCATCGTGGTTGTAATTACGATAAGTTTGTTTGCCGCAGGCACAAAATAATCAAGCAGCAAATACCAAGCCGAAATGTCGAGCAACGCAAGCCCGACCACCGTCAAACCCATAACTGCACCCGAACGGAACGCCACTTTCAAGCCTGCGTTCAACGAGCGTTGAGATGCGTTGGCAGTACGCGCAGAGGCGTAGGTTGCGGTTTTCATACCGATAAAGCCTGCCAGCCCCGAAAAAAATCCGCCCGTAATAAACGCAAACGGCACCCAACCGTTCTGAACGTGAAAAACGTAGGCAAGAACGGCAAAAAACGCGCACAAGATAACAAAAACTATCAATACAATCTTGTATTGTTGTTTCAAATAAGCCATTGCACCCTCGCGGACGTATTTTGCAATGCTTTTCATTGTGTCGTTGCCCTCGCTTTCTTTCATCATTTCTTTGAAAAAATAAAAAGCAAACGCCAATGCCAGCACCGATGCCGCCGGTACAATCCAAAAAATTGGTAACATAGAAATTTAAAAAAATTAAATTATTATTAATTAAATGATAAATTTTTTTTTGATAAAAATATAAATGCAGGTCGTTTCTACTACGCTCAACGACCGTATTGTTTCAAGGACAAAAAATTTTTTGCCCCTATTGTTGTAAAATTCTAATTTTTTGCCCCTCTTCAAGTTTGGAAACGCCTGCGGTAACGATTGTTTCGCTGCCGTCAAGCCCGTCAAGCACTACAATTCTGCCCTCTTTATTCAAATTTTCTGTAGAAATTTCACGTTTAGAAACCGTCATTTTTTCAGCATCTACAATCCAAACAAAATCCTTTCCGTTTTCATTAAAAACTGCCTGCAATGAAATTGAAAATTCCTGTTTTTTCGAGGCTTGATGCGTCAATTTTATTTCCATTGACATACCTGGCGCAAGATTTTTCAAATATTTTCCGTCAATATCAAGCAGCATTTTGTATAGTTGGTTGTTGTTCGCTTTTGGCGAAATATAGTTTAATTTCAGCGGAACAGGCTCTTTTACAAAATTCGAGTAGCCGACAAACGATTTGAAATCATTTTTTTTAACCAAAAGCGCAGACGAAATATTTGTCTGCACCGAAAGCGTTGAAGTATTCACAATCGTAACCACACCCACGCCAGGAATAACTGACTGATACAGCCCCGCGTCTATTGACTGCACGATACCCGAAATCGGCGCGTAGAGTTTTGTCGCTTTGAGTTGATTTTGCGTAGTTTCATAGAGCGAGGCAATCGACTGTCTGCCCGCAATCGCCTTTTCGTACTCGTTTTTGGCAACACTGTTTTTCTTAAAAAGTTCCTCTACCCTGCCTACTTCGGCATTCACCTGATTGTATTTGCTCTCGGCTGCAATGGCTGCAGACTGGTAGTCGGCTGCATCAATTTCGGCAATCAATGCGCCCGTTTTCACAAATTCACCCTCGTGGACATAGATTTTTTTTAGCAATCCGGGAACTGTAAATGACGGTGATGCCTCGCTGCCTGCAACCACGCTGCCCGAAAGCATATCTACTGGCTCGCTCGCCGACAAAAACACCTGTCCCGTCTTTACAGGACGGATTAATTCAATCTTTTTTCTGTCTGATGAACAGCAAAAAAACAGAATTGACAAAAAAATTACGCAATATTTTAATTTCATTATGCAGAAAATGAGAAAATTAGAGATTATTTTTTCAAAAAACAAAGGTAAGAAATAATTATGAATTATGAATTATAAATTATGAATTATTTTTTTTAAAAAACATTTTTTTATTCCGTATTCCTGACGATTTTGTAAAAAACGTTTTCCAATCCCTTTTAAAATTATTGAGATTGATTTTTAGAAATAAAATAAAAAATGCTTGATTTGAAAAATAATCGGTTAATTTTTTGTTTAGAAAAGATTTTGTAACTTTGCCGAAAATTTTAGATAAAAACGATAACAAACATTGATATGAATTAAAAAAATAAATTAAAAAAGTTCTTTGTTGTTATTTTTTTAAGGCAAAATATGATTTCTTTTATAAAAAAATACACATTGCTTGTGGCAATGGTAATCGGCATTGCGGGGTATAAATGGTTTTCACTTTTGATAAATTATACCCCGATAATGATTTTTGCGATGCTGCTGCTGACTTTCTCGAAAATTGACATAAAAAACCTGAAACCGCAGTGGTTTCAATTTTGGCTGCTGCTGTTTGAAATAGGTTTCAGCACGGCAATTTACTACATCGTGATGTCGCTGCATTTTATAGAAATACGTGAAAGGCAAATTTTGGCTCAGGGCGCAATGATTTGCGTGATGTGTCCTACTGCTACTGCCGCCGCTGTGGTTACGGGCAAACTTGGCGGGAATATCGCCGCAACGGCAGCCTACACTCTATTTGCAAATATCGCTGTGGCAATAGCGGCACCGCTGCTTTTTCCACTAATGAGCGACAAAGATATAATTTTTACCGATTTATTTTTCAAAATTTTAAAAACGGTGTTTTTGCTGCTGATTTGTCCGTTTTTGATTGTTTTTGCTATACGATTTTTTATGCCGAAATTGCAGAAAAAAATCGAAAATGTCAACGGACTTGCATTTTATATTTGGGCAATTTGTTTGATAATCGCCATTGCAAAAGTGGCGCAAATGTTGATTGAGGAAAATTACGGCGGAAAAATTGAACTTTTGCTCGGTGCTATCTCGTTGATTTTGTGCGTGTTGCAATTTTTTGTTGGAAAAATTATCGGCGGAAAATACGGCGAGCGTATTGCTGGCGGTCAGGCGTTGGGGCAAAAAAACACCATTCTTGCAGTTTGGCTTGCACAGCAGTACCTAAATCCAATTTCCGCCGTTGCTGCGGGCGCGTATATCGTTTGGCAAAATGTGATAAATTCGTGGCAACTTTATTTGAGGCAGAAAAAATTAGAAGTTAGAAATTAAAAGTTAATTCGTAATTTTTTACTACCTTTGCACAAAATTTTATTTCAAATTATTTCAAAAAAATTATCAATTTATTATTTAATAAACAAAGCATTTATGAAAAATTCTAAAATTCTTTTGGCAATCATTTTGATTGCAATTATCGGTTTTGTTTCCTGTAAAAAACCGATTGTAGAACCAGAAAGTCCGCTTGTAGCAACTTGGATTACTGCAAATGCAGACGACATCGACATTGAAACGTCAAATCAGCAACTCCTTGCTGTTATTGCGATGATGAAACCTAATCTTTTGCAAACGGTAACGTTTCCTACGTCATTCACTTTCAACAATGGCGGTACAGGCACTTACAACAATGCAAATGGCAACGCCCAGCAATTTACCTACACCTACACCAACGAAACAATTACGTTTGTGGCGGAAAATTTTGTGACTATGGGCATAGATTTGTCGGGGCAGGAGGTTACTCTGGATTATATTTTGGACAGCAGAAACCAACTCACGCTCTATTATGATGCAACTGATGTGGTAAAATTATTTGTTGCGAATATACCTGCAAATCTGCCAATTACTATAAATCTGCCAATTACTATTACGCCTGATGATATTATAAGCGCGAAAATTACGGCGGTTTATACAAAAGAATAAAGCAAAAGGACTAACGGTCAAATGGGCGAAAGGGGGGGATCCCTACCTTTCGTCATTCTGTTCGTTTGTCCTTTCGACCGTTAGTGCGTCTATTCTGGCATCATTACCACCTCCAGCACATTTCCGCCTGCAATCAGTTTTTTCAGAGTTTCAAGCGTTGTTTCTGCTGTAACTGCCTCAACAGCAGCGCGATAGTCATTTACCAAATCTTTATTACACCAATAATAATAATACAGAGCAGAATCCCACCAACTATTTTTTTCAATATTTTCAGCATAATCTTTCAGCAAACTTTCTTTGGCTTTTTGCAAATCGTCTGCACGCACGCCGTTTTCTAAAATATTTTTTATTTCAGCGTGAATAATATTAAGCAAAGCAGGCTGTTTGTCGGGGTTACAGTCAAATCGAATATGCAATTTAGCGCGTTGTGGAGGAAAAACATTAACCGAACTTCTTACGCCAACGCCGTAACTTCCGCCCTCTTTTTCACGCACGCTTTCCAAATATCTAATATCAAGCACCTTACCTATAACTTCCATATTTAATTCATTTGCCAAAGAATAGGGCATATCAGTGATATATTGAATTACATTTGTGCCGTTTTCAACTTCCATTTTTCGCGTAAAATGATTTTGCGTAAAACCTTTCGGGCTACATTCATCGCGCAAAAAAAGTTTCTCTGTTGCGCCTTTTTTCATTCCGCCGAGCCAAGTACAGATAAGTTTTTGCGTATTTTTATCATCAGGGTTAATATTTCCTGTAAAAATAAATGTAAAATCATTCGCGGCAGAAAATCTTTGTTTAAAAATTTTTAACGCTTTCTGTTGATTGACCTTTTGCAATGTTTCAATATCATAAATAATATTGCGTTTGTCGTGGCAAGTTTCCATCATTGAAAGCGAATCGCCAAAAATCGCTTTCGGATTATTTTCGCGGTTAATTACATAATTTTTATACTGTTCAATCAATGCTTTATAAGCCTCGTCATCTTGACGTATTTCATTGAAATACAGATAGATAGATTGCAACATTGTTTCAAAATCTTTAACTGACGAATTGCCCATAAGCATTTCCATATTACTCATAATAGAGGCTCTTAAAGAAACGGTTTTTCCCGCTAAAATTTTCTGAATATCAATATACGAATATTTGCCGAAACCGTTATTTGCAACAATTATTGGAGCAAATGCAGCCGAAGGCAAATCTTCAATATTGTCAATCGTATTCATTCCGCCCCACGAATGAGCATCAAGCAAAATCTCGTCTTTTTTAAACTCTGTCGGTTTAATAACTACTTTCACTCCGTTGCTTAAAAACCATTCGGTTGTGCCGAGTTTGTCATTTTTGGCGGTTTGCTTGATTTTGCCCGCTTTCGGCGATTTTTCAATAAGATTTTTCGCAATAGTTTCCTCTATCGGAGCGTCCAAATGCCGATTTTTAACGACTGCTAAAACATTCAGGGTTTCTTCCTTTGTCGGTAATTTAACTTCCTCTTTTTCAGGTGCTTGAAAAGAAATTATAAGATTTTGCGGCGTTATGTAACTTTTAACAAGTTCGTTCAAATATTCCTGCGAAAATATCGGTAAAATCTGCTTTGCCGCCTCAAATTCCCATTCAATTCCGGGAATACATTCGGCTTCGAGATAATTTCTTATATATTCGTGCGTCAGCGAAATATTTTGCCGATTGTTGCGCTCGTTAAAGGATTTTTCGTAACCGTTAAGAATATCAGTTTTGGCGCGTTCAAGTTCCGAATTTGTAAAGCCAAACCTGTCGGCGCGTTCCAATTCCGAAAGTAAATCGTGCAATGCCTCTGTTTCGCGCCCCTCTTTTGGCACAACAATCGCATAAAAACCGTCATTGCCTTTGGTTAAATTCGTATAAGCCGCATAAGCCCCTGTGTATGAGCATTTTGGATTCTGCGTAAGTTCGTCAAAACGATACGAGAGAATTGTGGAAATCAGATTGTCCGCCAACATTTTTACATAACCGTTATACGAAAGCCGCACACTATCTGGCTGTGCTAACTGCTTATATTCCAACGAGATACGTGCATTTTGCGCCTCTTTGTCGGTAACAATCGAAACAATCGGCTCTGTGTTTTCGGGCAAATAATAAATCGGGCGTTCTCCGCGATTTTTTCGAGGCGGAATTTTGCCAAAAATATCAATAATTTTCCGCTCAATTTTATCTACGTCAATATCTCCAACAATCACAATCGCCTGCAAATCGGGTCCGTACCATTTTTTATAGTAGTCTTTAAGTGCTTGATACTCAAAGTGTTTGATAACAGCAGTATCGCCAATCACATCACGTTTTGCATACTGCGAACCTGCGTATTTCTGCGCCTGCGATGCTTTCCACATTCTGCGGTTTGCATTTGCGCGCGTGCGCCATTCCTCCAAAATTACGCCGCGCTCGGCATCAATTTCCTCGTCAGCCAAAGTAAGCGCGCAAGCCCAATCGTAGAGCACAAAAAGCGCACTGTCAATAATTCCCTCGCGGTAGGTCGGCACATCAGAGAGGCGATAAACTGTCTCGTCGAGCGAGGTATAGGCGTTGATATTTCCCCCGAAATTCACTCCAATACTCTCGAAATAGTTGATAATTCCCTTGTCTGGAAAATGCTCCGAGCCGTTGAAAGCGATGTGTTCGAGGAAATGGGCGAGTCCATTTTGGTGGTCAAGTTCCAAAATTGCGCCCACATTTTGCGCAATATGAAACTCCGCGCGTTCTTTCGGCTTTTCGTTATGCCGAATGTAGTAGGTTAAACCGTTGCTCAAAACGCCTTTTCTTATCGCCGTATCAATCGGCACAAGCGAAGATTGAGCAAAAATATTTGCCGAAACAAATAAAAACAGAAATAAAAATGATTTTTTCATAAAAAAATTTTTTAGTTAAGTAGGGGCGTATTGCGATATGTCCCTACAAAAGTTATTTTTTGCAAAAGTAATTCAATATTTTTTAAATATCTTATTATCAATGCTTTATATTGTTTTTTTGAGTTTATGGGGTACCGTTTTGGGCGTTAATTTTGAGTGCTTTTAACCTGCACTGCTTTTACCTTGTTTGCATAAAACTCTATGCAAAGGTAACATAAAATTTTCAATTATACAAACAAATAAAAATTTTTCGGGAAAAGTTAAAAATGATTTTTTTTAAGAAAAAATTGCAAGTATCAAAACAAAGTTGTACTTTTGATTTGTTTTTTTATACAGAAAAAATCTTTAACCATTGCGAATTTTAAATGTTTCTAAAAAACCACCGTGTCAGAAAACTCTGGTACGGTGGTTTTTGTATTATAGGAAAATGGGATTATTTTAAGGTTTCAATTTCTTCTATTGAAAGTCCTGTTATTTCTGCAATATCTTCAAAAGAAAAAAGTTCTTTTTTGAGCATTTTTTTTGCAATTTCTATATTTTGCTCTGCTTTTCCTTTTTCCATTCCTTTTTTTATTCCTTTTTTCATTCCCTCTTCCATTCCTTTTTTTATTCCTTTTTTCATTCCTTTTTCTATTCCTTTTTCCATTCCTTTTTCCATTCCTCTTTCCATTCCTCTTTCTTCCATATCAAGCAGTGCGCTTTGTGCTGTTAGCGCATTAATCAGCCATTTGTCGTAGTCATTAAGTTCTACCTTTGTATATGCGCTTTTTTCCGCATAATGTATCGCCTCGCTAATTTCCGTATTTTCCAAAAGTTCGGGCGGCACTTGTTCCGTCTTTTCCTCTATTTCAGTCATAAAACGCAACCAAAGCTCGTGCAATTTTTTTTCTGCACGATTTTGGGGTTTAAATTTTGGCAATTCTATAAAAATAAATTCCAAACCATCAATGCGTTCTTCTGTATTTGCAATATTTACAATCTTATAATCGTGATAATAATCAGGAGAATCGTTAAAATTTTGATTTACAAAAGTCAGGGCATAAACAGGATGCAAAAGTTTAAACGGCTGTTTCACCTCTAATTGATTGACGTATGCTTTCGAGGCATTGAGCAAAACGCGCTGTTTAAAACTTTTTGTCCAATACATTTGCATTTCGACAATAAACTGACGCTTGTAATTATCGGTGCAACGCACATCTACAATCGAATTTTTAAGCGCATCAATTTCGGGTACAAACTCGCTCGGATTGTACTCTATCGAAACAATTTGTTGCGTTTCTTTCAACGGCAACATACTGTTTAACAAACTGATACACAGGTTTTTATGCTCGCCAAAAATACGTTTAAAAACCAAATCACTTTTAGGGTCTAAATAGTGTGCCATAATATTGATAATTTTATGATTAAATTTTTTGCAAAGGTAACATAAAATTCTCAATTACACACAAACGAATAAAAATTTTTCCGAAAAAAATTATAGATTTCCTGCAATATTACATTTTTTTTATTCTGCAAATTTTTTCAAAATTTTACAGTCCCAATGCTTTTATTATCTGTTCGGCGTGGTTTTTGGTATCGACTTTTGGAAAAACTTTTTCGATAACACCATTTTCGGAAATGATAAAAGTGGTGCGCAAAAGACCAAAATACGTCTTGCCGTAATTTTTCTTTTCACCCCAAACGCCGTACAAATCAATGATTTTCCGCTCTGTGTCGGCGATTAGGTTGAACGGCAAATTGTGTTTTTCGGCAAATCCGTTGTGCGATTTTTCGCTGTCCGCGCTCACGCCGATTACCGCAAAACCTTTCGAGAGGAAAAAATTGTTGCTGTCGCGCAAACTGCACGCCTCTGCACTGCACCCCGAAGTGTTGTCTTTCGGGTAAAAATAGAGTATAATTTTTTTGCCTTTAAACTCTGATAATGAGATAATTTCGCCCTTTTGGTTGATTCCCGAAAAGTTAGGGGCGAGGTCGCCTTGTTTTAACATAATTTTCAGTTTTTAATGATTATTTTATTCCTGTATGCCCAAATCCGCCTGCTCCGCGCTCCGTTTCGTCAAGTATTTCTACCTGCTGCCACTCGGCTTGCTCGTGCCTGGCGATAACCATTTGGCAAATCCGCTCACCGTCTTCAATCACAAACGGCTCTGAGGAAAGATTAACCAAAATCACGCAAATTTCACCTCGATAATCTGCGTCAATCGTGCCGGGCGAATTGAGAATTGTAACGCCTTTTTTGATTGCCAAACCGCTGCGTGGGCGTATTTGCGCCTCGTAATTCTTTGGTAATGAGATAAATAGCCCTGTCGGAATTAATCCTCTTTCGAGAGGATTGAGCGTTACAGGTTTTTCAAGATTTGCTCTCAAATCCATTCCTGCCGAAAACTCCGTTGCGTATTTTGGCAAATCGTGGTGCGAATTATTGATAATTTTTATTTGCATATTTTTGTTATTTTTAATTGTTCCACCTTTTTAAAATATCACTGTAAGCATCAATCCTTCTATCTCTGAAAAATGGAAAAATTCGGCGCAAATCTTCGGTGCGTTTTGTGTCGATTTCTACAATAATATTCTGCTCATTTTCGTCTGCTTGCGCAAGAATTTCACCTTGCGAGCCGAAGATAAAACTGTGTCCCCAAAATTTTATTCCGTCATTTTCGTTAGTTGGATTTTGCTCCCAACCTGTTCTGTTACAGGCTATTACAGGCAAATGATTTGCAACGGCGTGTCCCCGCTGCACCGCAATCCAAGCCTCTTTTTGCCGCTGTTGTTCTGCGGGCGTGTCGGCAATGTCCCAACCAATCGCAGTGGGATAAATCAGCATTTCCGCACCTGCCAACGCCATTAAACGCGCAGCCTCAGGATACCACTGGTCCCAACAAACCATAACGCCGAGATTTCCGACCGAAGTTTTGATTGGCTCAAACCCTGAATCGCCCTGTGTAAAGTAAAATTTTTCGTAAAAAGCGGGGTCGTCTGGAATATGCATTTTGCGGTAAATACCAGCGATAGAGCCGTCTTTTTCCAGCACCACAGCCGTATTGTGATACAAGCCAACAGCGCGTTTTTCAAAAATTGAAATAACAATCACAACGCTGTTTTCTTTAGCCAATTTTCCAAAAAATTGTGTAGAAAAACCGTTAATTTCCTCTGCCAAGTCAAAATTTTTCACGTTTTCGGTTTGGCAAAAATATAAATTATTGTGCAATTCTTGCAAAATAATAAGTTCCGCGCCTTTTTTGACGCAGTCTAAAATGTTGATTTTTAGTTTGTTAATGTTTTTTTGAATATCACTGCAATTTGCTTGTTGAATTAATGCGGTTTTCATATTATTAAAAAAAAATTTCTGCAAAGGTATAAAAAAAATCTGAAAAAATTTTGTCAGTTCAGAAAAATGTTGTATTTTTGCAGTCCCAAAAAATCATTGTCCTGTGGTGTAACGGTAGCACATCGGATTCTGGTTCCGCTTGTAAGGGTTCGAATCCTTTCAGGACAACAAAAGAAAGTGCTAATTGCTTGATTTAAAAGCAGTTAGCACTTTTGATTTTGAAAATTGAACAACATTTGCACACAATTTTTAAATTTTTAATCCGTAATTTTTAATTGAATAAAATGCTTTTTACACCATTGAAACTTGGAAATATCGAACTCAAAAACCGCTCAATTCTCCTGTGTGCTAATCAACAACCCTAAATTATCGACTACTGTCAAAAAGACGAAAAATATCGCTCTGATTGCAAGCATAGCAATTATTGCATCGAGAATGTTATATGGCATTTAAATGCCGCCATTGCGTAGAGAATTTGCCGAGAAAAATTATGAAAGAAATAGAAAAAGACGAAAAAAAATAAAAAAAGTTTGTTTATTCAAAGAAAAAATCTTACCTTTGCACCTCAAAAATTTTTACTAATATTAATCCAAATTTTATTTTTCGTATGAAAAAATCAATTTTATTTGTAAGTTTGTTCGCTGCTGTTTTGGCATTCGCATCTTGTTGTGGAAAAGGCAAAGCAAATGAAGAGGGCAAACAATGCGATTCTGTTGCAAAAGCAGAATTTTGTGCCAAATGGGCAAAATTCGATTCTTTAACAGTTGAAGAACAAGAGGCTTTGATTGCAAAAAGAGTTGAGTGTTTTACAAAAAGCCGTGAAGCTTGCGCCGCTAAAAAAGCGGAATGCGAGAAAGAGGCAGAGGAAGCAAAAGAAATCTCTCCCGAATGTGCTGCTAAAAAGGCTGAATTAGAGGCTGCAAAAGCAGAAATTGAGGCTGAATGGGCTGCTTTTGAGACCAAAACTTTGGCAGAGAAAAAAGCGTTTTTTGACAAACTTGATTCTTTGAAACCTAAATGCAGCAAAGCAGACGGCGAAAAGAAATGTTGCAAAAAAGAGGCTGACGGCGAAAAAAAATGCTGTAAAAAAGAGGCTGAAAAAAAATGCTGCAAAGAGAAAAAAGCGGAATAATTTTTAATTAAAAATTAAAAATTAAAAATTAAAAAGAAAAGAGATTGCTGTTTTTAAAAGCAATCTCTTTTCTTTTTTTTAACATTTTTTATTTCACAATTTCTTTTAAAACGCCGATTATATTTTTTCTTAAATTGACCGACTCTTTGAAAATATAATTGCCTGTAAAAATAAAACGGAAACGGCGCAAACGGTTGTAAATCTTAATCCAATAAAGTTTTCCTTGCATATAGAGCACAAGACTTATTGGCAGCGATACAAAATAAATGAGCGCAATCCACCATTTTACAAAGCAAAGCACTGTGAGAAAAACCAGCAGATACCACAGCGGAAACGTAAATAAAATGCCCATTACGATATGGAACGACGAATGCAACATTCTGTCCTTTATCTTTCTGGTTATCAGCGTACTTGCGTTGAATGGAATGAAATTGTTGAGAAAACCGAAAATTACCAACGGCAACATCACAATAAAGAATACAAAGCGGGCA
>JAISYF010000145.1 GCA_031270065.1 Prevotellaceae bacterium
CCGCCGGCAAAGTTTATACAACAGACAATAAGAATATCAATTTATTCGTCTATACCATCGACGCCTTAGCCAATCAGTTGTCGTTGAAAACATTCGACGCTCCGTTCTCATACTATCCTTTGATAGTTACGAAAATAAGCAATGAATACGTCGATGTGATAAGCGCAAAAAACGCGATAGAACTGAGCGACGAAAAAGGCAGTTCGTATTATCTTATCATTTCATCGGATAACAAGGTGTATTATAAAAGCGAATAATTAACTGTATTCCACAAAGATACAAAGATTGCAAAGTTTTTTTGTGATCTTTGTGTTTTTATGAGATATTCTTTTCCTGACTTTGACACTTTATTCAGCATTATTATATAAAAGCGTGTATATCAATGTTTTACAAAATTTGCGACACCATTTTGGGTGTCGCAAAGAAAAATTTTATAATTTTGCAGTATGTATGTACGCAAAAAAAAATGCGTTTTATTACTTTCAAAAATAAAATTGTATTTTAAAATGGATACCTCTATATTATACCAAAATATACAGGTATCCATTTTTTTTTTATCGTCTGTCGGTCAATTCTTTCAAGCCATCAACGTCGAATGCGAGCGTGAAGCGCAACGTTTGGTCAAGAGGGCTGGTGCTTGCAGCAGCAATAATGTAGCCAACATCAATGCGGAAAGCAGTCCATTTGAAACCTGCGCCCAGACCTACATAACTGCGGTTGCCCGTTTGCGGAGCCTCGTAGTGGTAACCAGCGCGTACAAAAAATTGTTCATTGTAGGCGTATTCCAAACCTCCTGAAAATGTAATTTCTTTCATTTCGCCGGCAAAACCCCAAGGTGAGTCTGCAAACGACATTCCGATGCCTTTCATAATGCCGATTTTGCTGTATTGCTCATCGGACATTGACCAAGTTTTTTTATCCTCTGAGTTATAGTTTGGCACATCGTAATTTACCGAATCTGTATGTTTTGAAATGCGCGAAGGAACAAGCAATTTATCTACATCAAAATTGAATGCCAAGCGGTTGTATTTGTCGAAAGGCAAATAATATGATATACCAAGACGGAAATTAGTCGGCATAAAATTGCTGGTATTTCCTTTGTCATAAGAAATTTTTGTACCGATATTTGAGATATTGAAACCAAAATTAAATTTTGATTCGCCTGATGTAATTTCTATCGGCAAAGAGTAAAACCCATTAACATCGGCTGCAAAACCGTAGCCTGTGTAGTATTCTGGGGCTTTAATGCTTAAATCCGATGCCACAAAGCGCAGATTTACGCCCATTGAAAAATATTCAGCCAACTTGCGTGAATAGCCTACATCCAAAGCCATTTCATAGGGTTTTGCTACATCAGCCACTACTTGTTCCGCAGAGTTTCTTAACTCAATTTTACCCAAAGAAAAATACCGCAACGATGCGCTCAAAGTGCCTGCTACATCACTGATTTGATAATAACCGGCAAGATAGGCAAGGTCAATATCATTAACGATTTTTCTTAACCAAGGCGTGTAGGAAATTGCAAAACCGCCCAGACTTTCTGCCTGTGCATATTTTGACGAGTTCCAAAATTGCGAGTTCAGGTCGGGCTTGGTAGCAGTACCAATGTCTGCCATACCGCCGCCTGCAGCATCAGGATTAATTCCCAAAGACGGAACGCCTGTGAGAATTGGATTGTAATAATCTTTGGCATTTTGTTGTGCCTGCAAAAGCGTGATTGCAAAAACAAACAACGCTGCTAAAAAGGTTCTTTTTTTCATCTGTATAAATTATTTTTTATTAAATTTGATGATTTGATGATTTTATGATTTGAAAATTTGATGATTTGATGATTTGAAAATACTGTTTTAATTATTGATGACTTTCGTGCAATTTCAAATCCTCAAATAAATTTTTATTAAAAATATTCCTGCAAAATTACATTTTTTTCTGCAATCAACAAAACATTAAACGTAAAACTATTATTTTTATTGCTTGCTAATAATTAATTTTAATGTTTTATAAGAACTTTTTTCATCTTTTGCAGCAATTTCTATTTGTGCAAGGAACACTCCTTGACTGATTATCATTCCTTCCGCTGCAAAATTCCACTTGATTTCGGTGTGCGTACCGCTGGTAACGACATTTCTCTCCGAAGTCCAAATATGTCTGCCCGCCACGTCATATACCCGCGCCGTAATTTCGAGCGGTTTGTATGGTCTATCGTGGTTGAGGATAAAGGTTACTTCGTTGGTTACAGGGTCTAAATAATAAATTACCGTATCTACGCCGCCAACGCGAATATCTTTTGAAACTTCAAACGAAATTTCGTCTGTTGTTGAATTATTTTGCAAATCCCAAACTTTGAAAAAGATTGAGTATTTGCCGTCAGGCAGGTCGCGCAGCAGATATTCCACTTTACCCTCTTTATAACTGCCCATTAATGTTTCAAAATAATCGTTCAGCACAACCTCGTTTTTAATCACCTCTTGTCCTTTGCTGTCTTTGGTTTTTGTCCGCATAATAATATCGTGTCCGATGCCGTTTCCGACAGTGTTTATGCCGCTGTTGTCGGAAACTTCCGCTACAAACAGAGGCGAGGAGTTGGTTTTTCCACCGTCTCTAAATGAGGGCGTATTCATATAAAGTCGAGTTTTTGGACCATCATTTTCAGCAACATAGCCTTCGTATTCTCCTCCAATTACAAAATCCTCAAAGTGTCCGTTTGCCTCCATTCCGTAATCGTTTTCGGTAGCGTAATAAACTATTCTGCCTGTGCCGAAATTGTATCTAATATCTTTTGGAACGATAAAAGAAAGTTTAAATTTACCGTTTTTCACTTGCGCCGAGCCTGAAAAAATTGCATTCGGGCGGTCGGTATAATGAAATGAATGGCTGCCTGCGTCATTTGCAAGTGTTGTTATGCTGTCAAGTTTATCAAAAACTTGCACAAAAACTTTTCCGTTGAAAGATGTGATTAAATCGCCAAGATTGGTTTCTACATGCCCTGCAATTTCGATTTCTTCCAAAGCCGAAATTGTGTCCAAAGCCAACGGATTAACTGTATTTCGCTTGATTGTATCTGTAATTACATTTCCTTCGTGCGGATATACGAGCCTTAGTGCGGGGTCGCCTACGAGCGCGAAAGAAAATTTATTTTGGCTGTCGGTCTGCATATTTTTTGCGCGTTTTACAGCCTCGCCCAAAGAAATAGGGTTGCCGTTGTCGTCTTTTTCAAAAACGCTTTTTGCAAAATAACAGTTTAATTTAAAATTAGGCGCGGAATACACCGTTCTTGTGGTAGTAACAAGAGCCATTGTGCCGCCTGTTTTATTCCATAAAAGTTGCTCTCCGCCCGTATCGTAAAATTGGTCGTAGGCGGTAAAATCGCAAGTGGCGGTTATAAAAAGCGGGTATTTGTCATTCGCCATATTGAGAATTTTGGCAGATGTCATAATTTGTTCGTTTGTCCAACCGTTGTAACTGCCGTGTCCCATAAAGTTAATCATAAGGACACCAGACTGAATGTAGTTGTCCAACAGAGTAGAAACTATCGGGTAACGCTCGCCCGCTGCCGAAGTTTCCTGTTTATATGCGTCAAGATAAAGTTTGCGTATAACAATATCACGGTTTTGACGCGAGGTAATATTTGCTACCGTATCTACAGATTTAACGTGGTCGTTTTCATCGCCGTCATCGCCTATAAACACTATTCGGTTTTTCCAATTTGTACGGAATGTGTTTTCCATATAGGAAATAGTTTTATCAATAACCGTTTTCGCCTGTTCTGTTGAATAAACGGGCAAACGACCAACGCCGATGTTCATTTTTTCGGTTGTGTCCACTTTCATTGTGCCTTGTCCGTCTTCGAGGTAACCGAAAAAGTCGTCGCATACATACGCTGCAACGGTAGAAGTAGAATTTACAGCCTGATAGGTCAACAGTCTGCGTATCGGATTTGAAGTATTATCGAGCAAACCCCTATTATCATAACAGCCATCTCCCAGTAGCAACAAATCTTGCGGTAAATCGCCGCTTTCTGCTCCTCTGTCGTAAAACATTTTCATTAATCTGCGGTATGCAGAGGCATCTGGAGTTCCTGACGAAAATTCGTTATAAACACTTTGAGCATCAACTACTTGCACGCGCAAATTATCGATTTGTCGATGCGCCTCAGCAAGCCGTTCTGCCTCTGAAATAAAATCTTTATGCGTGATAATCACTAAATCGGTTTGCGGAAATCCGTGCAAATTTTGATTGGAAATTGTGCCTACCACAGTCGGTTTTGGAAAATATGCAGTAGGATTTATTGCCAAGTATTGATGCAGTGTGTTTGTATTTGCAATAAAAGTCAGACTTTCGCTTGACCTTGTTATCGGCAACTGACGAATATTTGCTGCGTCTGTAATATCCCAAATTTGCGTTGCGCCGCTTGGATTGCCCACTACAAAACGATTTTTTTGGTTTAAACCAATTTTATCAACATTTCTAAAATAAAATTCGGGGTTGTCGATTTTTAAAGTTCTTGGCGCGTTAAATTCTAAAAAATCAAGGTTTGCTGTTGCGCCTGCATTGCTGTACGTAAGCGTAAATTCGAGTTGGTTTGCAGCCTGCTGCGAAAAAGTGAAAATGGTCATTTTCATTTTCGCTATGTCATAATTATTTGAACCTGTATTGCCTTCCATTGTAACGTTGCCCACGTTGCTTTCGTTGAGTTTCACGTTCAAAGTTGCTTGTGCAGCCGCCTTATTTGCAGCGCGCACGCGGATTTTCATTTTGCTTGCTGTAACACCCGAAATCGGCGCAATCACATTCGGCGTATTAAAAGTAAATGTACGTGAAATATTTGTCCCATTAAATTCCTCACCGTAAAAATCACGCCCGCCGTGCGGAAAATTCACTAACTCAACTTCGTGACTGTCGTAATGCAAAAATGTGGTAATATCACCCGCAGTTGCCTGTGTTTCAGCCTCTTGCAGTGTAATTTTTTTACCAATTCCAACATCTGATGTTACAAAATAATACGCTTCGTTTGCATAATGATTTAATGTGTGGTAGAACATTTTTTGCGAACTGTTCGGCGGATTTCCGTAAGTCCAAGACACTATTCCCTGCGCGTAAAACAGTATATAATCACCTGCATTGAATTTGTTGTCTGCACCTGTGTTCATATAAATAGCCGTTTCTGGCAGGTCGTCAATGTATAAAGCGGAATCGTTGAGTTCAGAAATAAGCCCTCCGCCGTAACCAAAAATGCGCACATTTTCTGGTTTTATGCCCATTGCCGACAAATCTTCGTAGGTTAGTTTATAAATTCCCGTCTTTGGAATGGAAATTTTCACCCATTTTCCTGAATTTAAAACGGAATTTTGAGCGTAGCGTTTTGCGAAATTTCCGCTCTCCTGCGCCTTTGCAGAAAGCAATACACACATTATTATTAAGGCTGAAATGAACTTTTGCATAATGAAATTATTTTTTTGCAAAATTATAATTTTTTTTTCATACTGCCAAAACAAACGTATTTTTTTTTGATTTTATTGTGTAAAAACTAAAAAAAATTAGCAAATTCTAAAATTTATCATCTCCCTTTCCTCTATAAAACCAATGAGTTTGTCGCCGAGTTCTACTTTACCTGTACCGCTTGGAGTGCCTGTATAAATCAAGTCGCCAGTTTTTAATATAAAAAATTTGCTTATATATGCGATAATTTCATCAATCGAAAAAAGCATATTTTTTGAATTGCCTTTTTGCACAGTTTCATCATTTTTTTTTAATAAAAAATTGAGTTCATTTTTATTGCTAAATTGCTCTAAATCAATAAATTCGCTGATAATTGCCGAGCCGTCAAATCCTTTTGAAATTTCCCAAGGTTCGCCGTTTTGTCGGAGGCGTTGCTGCAAATCGCGTGCGGTAAAATCTATTCCCAAAGCCACTTGTGAATAGTAACGATGTGCAAATTTTTCCGCAATATTTTTACCGAGTTTATCAATTTTAAATACAAGTTCCGCCTCATATTCAATTTGTTGCGAAAAATCAGGTATAAAAAAAGGCTTATTTTCTTTCAACAATGCAGAATCAGGCTTGAGAAAAATTACAGGCTCTTTTTGTTTTTCTGTCCTGTTCATTGCCGCATTATGCGCCCCATAATTCCAACCGACACAGATTATTTTCACTTTCTTAAATGGTTAATTGTTAATGATTAATTGAAAATATTATGCAAAATTAGCATAATATTTTCAATTACACACAAACAAATAAAATGGGACTTCTAAAATTTAACTTATTTGTAAATCAAAATTCAAAATTCAATTTGAAGATTTGAAAATTTGAAGATTTGAAAATTCAAAATTCAATTTGAAGATTTGAAGATTTAAGGATTTGAAATTAAAATTCCCCAATCCTCAAATTTTCAAATTGTATTTTTGCATTTTTGTATTTTCAAATCTTCAAATTTTCAAATTTTCAAATTTTCAAATCTTATTGTAACTTTGCACCGATTTTTTGACAGAGTTTTATTGGACTTCGGCTCTGAAAAAGAATCAAAAGAAAAACGGTAATTTTTAGAAGTCCCCCAAAATTTATAGGGAAAAATTACAATTTTATTATGAATTATGAATTATAAATTATGAATTTTTTGTACCTTTGCAGGCTGAAATTTTGTAAGGGCGTATTTCAATGCGCTCCTGCGTTCTAATAATTTTCAACTTTTAATTGATAAATGACACAGGAAGACATTTTCAAAAAACTCATTGCTCACTGTAAGGAATACGGGTTTGTGTTCCCTTCGAGCGAAATTTATGACGGGCTTGCCGCCGTTTATGACTACGGGCAAAACGGCGCGGAACTCAAAAACAACATTAAACGCTATTGGTGGGAGGCGATGACGCTGCTCAACGACAACGTTGCAGGCATTGACTCGGCAATTTTTATGCACCCGACCACTTGGAAAGCCTCTGGACACGTTGATGCGTTCAATGACCCGCTTATTGATAACCGCGACAGCAAAAAACGTTACCGCGCTGACGTGCTTATTGAGGAATTGCTCGCAAAATTTGATGAAAAAATTGAAAAAGAGGTGGAAAAAGCCGCCAAACGTTTTGGCAGCGCGTTTGACGAAAAACTTTTCCGCGAAACAAATCCGCGAATTTTGGAAAACCGCGAAAAACGCGGCATTTTGCACGCACGTTTTGCCAAAGCGTTGAACGACAGCAATTTAAACGAGTTGAAACAAATTATCGTTGATTATGAGGTGGTTTGTCCAATTTCGGGTACAAAAAATTGGACAGACGTTAGGCAATTCAACCTTATGTTCGCCACCGAAATTGGCTCTACGGCTGACGGCGCAATGAAAATTTACCTTCGCCCTGAAACCGCACAGGGAATTTTTGTAAATTTTCTTAACGTGCAAAAAACAAGCAGAATGAAAGTGCCGTTTGGCATTGCGCAAATCGGAAAAGCGTTTAGAAATGAGATAGTTGCGCGGCAATTTATTTTCCGTATGCGCGAATTTGAGCAAATGGAAATGCAATTTTTTGTGCGTCCGGGGGAAGAAATGAAATGGTTTGAACATTGGAAACAATTCAGGTTGAAGTGGCACAAGGCGTTAGGTTTGGGCGACCACAAATATCGCTTCCACGACCACGACAAACTTGCACATTACGCCAATGCTGCAACTGACATTGAATTTGAAATGCCGTTTGGTTTCAAGGAAGTTGAGGGTATTCACAGCCGCACTGATTTTGATTTGAGCAGCCACGAAAAATATTCGGGCAAAAATATTAAGTATTTTGACCCTGAATTGAATGAAAGTTATGTGCCGTATGTTATTGAAACCTCGATTGGCGTTGATAGAACTTTCCTTTCAATAATGGCTGCAAGTTACGATGAGCAGCAACTTGAAGGCGGTGATTCGCGTGTTGTTTTGCATTTGCCGGCAGTGCTTGCGCCTGTAAAAGCGGCTGTTTTGCCACTTATAAAAAAAGACGGCTTGCCCGAAAAAGCCCGCGAGGTGATGAATTTGCTCAAATTCGACTTCAAAACTGTGTATGACGAAAAGGACAGCATTGGAAAACGTTACCGCCGCCAAGACGCAGTCGGCACGCCATTTTGCATAACGATAGACCACGAAACACTTGAAAATGAGAGCGTTACAATCAGGTTTAGAGATACAATGCAGCAAGAAAGAGTGAAAATTGCGGACTTGTACAAAATTATTGAAAAGGAAGTTAGCATGAAAAATTTGTTAAAAAAATTGATATAAACAATTTACAGAATTACAGAAGTTTCTACCGATAACTGTCTGTATTACCAATATAATATGTCAATTTTGAAAATTTTGTAATTCAGTGAATAAAAATCAAAAAAAAATGGAAACAAAAATTGTTAAACATTACACAAACGGTGAGGTTACTATTGTGTGGAAACCTGATTTGTGCCAGCACGCAGCATTTTGTGGAAAGGAATTGCCCGAAGTTTTTAAACCAAAGGAAAAACCTTGGATTAACCCAAACGGAGCATCAACCGAAAGAATTATCAAACAGGTAAAACGCTGTCCATCAGGGGCTTTGTCTTTTATAATTAATAATTAACAAAATATCAGTCAAAGACTTAAATCATTAACCATTAACCATTAAAAATTATGGAACTAAAACACAAAGATAATTCAGAAAAAGGCGTTTTTAAACTCAAAGACGGCGAATACACCGCAGGCGAAATTAGTTACGTTTGGTCGAATGACGACTTGATTTTGATTGACCATACAGGTGTAAATTCGCGGTACGAGGGTAAAGGCATCGGTAAGCAACTTGTGGGAGCGGTTGTGAATTTTGCTCGCAGGCGCAACATAAAAATCCTGCCTCTTTGCCCCTTTGCAAAAAGGCTTTTCGACAGAAACGAAAGTTACAATGATGTAAGATTTATTCGACAATAAATAATAATACAATTTGAAAATTTGAGGATTTGAAAATGCAAAAATGCAATTTGAAAATTTGAGGATTTGAAAATCTGAAAATTTGAGGATTTTTAATTTCAAATCTTCAAATTGTATTTACAAATCAATGCTCAAACACTATTTATTCCCTGTCATTGCAGATTTTGACCCGCAATCTCATTGTTTTATATGATGAAATTGCGGGTCAAAGCCCAAACAGTGTGCTACATTGTATATCCAAAAACAAACGTAACACAATTTGAAATAAAAAATATTTGTGTTAATCTGTGTAATCTGTGGATGAAAAATTATTTAAAAAAAATGCAGGAGTGCACAATTTTTTGCCCTTAAATAAGAAAACGCCCCAATTTTGAGGCGTTTTTTATGAGGTATCTAGCAGATTCGAACTGCTGTACACGGTTTTGCAGACCGCTACCTAACCACTCGGTCAAGATACCATTTTGCGGGTGCAAAGGTACTGCTTTTTTTTTATAAAACAAGAGTTTTTGCTTTTTTTTGTGAAAAATTATTTATCATGATGATTATTAACCTTTTTCAAAAGAATGCTGCGGTATTGTTTTGCTGCATCATAGAGCAAAAATTGCTGTTTAGGAGTTAAAAGACCATTCATTCTTTCGTAAAAATTTGTCTTTAATTTCAAGCGTTCCGCCTCAATAGCAAGCAAATTTTTCATAATGTCGCCATATTCTTTGTCGGTAATTTTTTTTTCAATATTTTTTTTGCGCAGGTCAATTTCTTGCTTGTGCAATTCGGCATCACGTTTTTTATATTCGTTGTAAATAAGCCAAAAATCAGGCGACTGCTCTTTTGTTATACAGGCTTTTTGCTCAAAAAAGAGTTTCCTTTCAATTTCTATTTTCTCCTTTGGGTCGAGTTTTGCGCTATGATTTTTCTGTGCATAAGTTGTTGATGCACAGACAGCAAGCAGGAAAAACAGGGTTAATGGTAAAAAATATTGTTTCATTTTTTTTAATAGTTTTTTAGTATTTTATTTTGATGTTTTTTGTATCTGTATTAGCCAAAAGGTAATCAATAATTACATTTTCGTCAATGGTTTCGAGCATTATTTCGTCTGTAGCCTCGTCATATACGGCGGTTTGCGGTAAAATTTTCGTGCTGTCTTTTTTTACAAAGAGCGTTCCCATAACAATAATTGATGCGAACATCGCTGCTGCGTAAAAATATGGTTTTGTTTTTTGCCAAAGCGGAATTTTCACAGGAACAGGATTGATTTTTTGCTCCATTCTCACAACAAAATCCTCAAAGTAACCGTCTGGCACTTGAAAGGGAATTATCGGCGATGCCGAGTCAAAATTAAAATTGTGAGACATAAATTTTATAGTTTTTTTTTAAAAAAATTGTGTTTTTAAAACCCTACTATAATATTGACAGAAAAGCGGTTTTTAAGTTTAATCCTCAGTGAAAAAATTTTCAATTTTTTTTACAGCGTGATGATAAGAGGCTTTCAATGCGCCTACCGAAGTGTTCAAAATTTTTTCCATATCGTAGTAGGACAAATTTTCGTAATATTTCATGTTAAATACTAAACGCTGTTTTTCGGGCAAAGAAAGGATTGCCTCTTGCAGTCTTTTTTGCACTTCATCGCCGTTGAAATAGGGGTCGCCTTGAATATTCGAGAGCAAAACCTCCTCCATTTCGAGCGAAGAGGTAATATTTTTCATTCGTTGCGATGCCAAAAAAGTCAGGGTTTCGTTTGTCGCTATGCGGAAAAGCCAAGTGTGTATCTGGCTGTCGCCGCGAAAATCTGCGAGAGCAGACCACGCTTTCATAAAGGTATTTTGCAGCAAATCGTCAGCGTCATCGTGGTTTAGCACCATTTTTCTGATGTGCCAATAAAGCGGTTTCGACATCAAACGGACAAGACGCGAAAAAGCCTCGCTGCGCGTCTGCTCGTTTTTGAGCAACGCGGTTATATTGTCAAGTGCTTGTCTGTCAATGTTCATTTTTTTTAATTATGGATTATGAGTTTTTTAACAAAAATAGTGCAGAAGCAGCAAAAAAAGCCGCCCCCAAAGGCAACTTTTTCAAACAAAAATACTTTATCTATGAAACATATAATTTTTCATTGCATTCTGATTTTTTGTACAACAGGTTTATTTTCACCTGTTTTTATGCGTACAACTAAAATAGTTTTCGGCAAATTATCAATTCTAAACTCTGTGTTATTTACCGCAGATTGATAAAGCAGTCCGCCGATAGCCGAATAAATTTCAATTTTTGTAATATTTTCCTCCGCTTTTATCGTCAAAACGCCGTTATATGCAATTAAATTGACGCAAACGGCTTTTTCTTCTTGCTGAGAAAATGCCCCAATTTTTGCATTGTCTGCTTGCGTAACTGACTGTGCAGCAGCATTATACGCTACCACAAACAACAAGACCAATATTAATAATAATCTGAATTTCATACTTTTATTATAAAATACGCCGCAAAGGTACAAATATTTTTCTTACCAACCAAATTTTTTTAAGTTTTTTTTTAAAAAAAAATTTTCACAAACAAAGAAAATCAAAAACCGCAAAATTTTTGTATCTTTCCTCTATAAATTTATGATAATCCGCAAAGCGACCTATAATTCAATTTGAGGATTCAATTTGAAAATTTGAGGATTTGAAAATTTGAAAATACAAAAATGCAATTTGAAAATACAATTTGAATATTTGAAAATTTGAGGATTTGAAAATTCAATTTGAATATTTGAATATTTTGGGATTTTTAATTTCAAATTTTCAAATTGAATTTTGAATTTTCAAATCCTCAAATTTTCAAATTAATTATTATGCGTTTGTGTGTAATTGAAAATTTTATGTTACCTTTGCAAACTCATAATTTATAATTCATAATTTACAATTAATATGCTCACTTCCAAAGAGATACGTCAAAGTTTTTTAGATTTTTTTGCATCGAAAAATCACAAAATAGTGCCTTCTGCGCCGATGGTTGTAAAAGACGACCCAACACTTATGTTTACAAATGCAGGTATGAATCAGTTTAAAAATATCATTCTCGGCAATGATGTGATAAAATATCCTCGTGTTGCCGATACGCAAAAATGTCTGCGCGTTAGTGGCAAACATAATGATTTAGAGGAAGTTGGACACGATACCTACCACCATACAATGTTTGAAATGTTGGGAAATTGGAGTTTTGGCGACTACTTCAAAAAAGAGGCGATTGCGTATGCTTGGGAATTTCTTACAGATATTTTGAAATTGGACAAAAACAGGCTCTACGTTACCGTTTTCGAGGGTGATAAACCCGATGCAGAAACGCAGCGCGCCACGTCTTTACATCGCGATAACGAAGCCGCTGAAATTTGGAAACAATTTTTGCCCGAAAACCACATTATCAACGGCAACAGGCACGACAATTTTTGGGAAATGGGCGACACAGGACCTTGCGGACCCTGTTCCGAAATTCACATTGACATTCGTCCCGAAAGCGAGCGGCAAAAGGTTGATGGACTGACGCTTGTAAATCAGTCGCACCCGCAGGTTATTGAAATTTGGAATCTCGTTTTTATGCAGTACAACCGCAAAGCCGACGGCTCGCTCGAACCGCTACCCAACAAAGTTATTGACACAGGAATGGGCTTTGAGCGGCTTTGTATGGCGATACAGGGCAAAACCAGCAATTATAACACAGACATTTTTACGCCGATAATTGCGGAAATTGAGAAAATTACAGGGTATAAATATGTCTGAACTGCGATTTTTAATGATTTATTTTGAAAGAGTATGCCTTACAAATCAAATAGATTATTGAATATTATTGCCGCAATTTTCACAATAATTTATGTGATAATCGGCGGCTCAACCACACCACATTATATTATTATTGCAAGTATTTAAACAATAATTTTGCTTATGATTATTGTAAAAGCGTAAAAATGGAAAATCAATGAAATCAAATAAATCAAATTTAAGACAAAAAATAAAAGATAATAAATGAATAATACAATTTCATCTCAACAGGAGCAAATCAATATCGCAATGCGCGTCATTGCCGACCACATTCGCACAATCGCCTTTTCCATTGCAGACGGGCAGTTGCCCTCCAATGCCAAAGCGGGCTACGTTATTCGCCGAATTTTGCGGCGGGCTGTGCGTTATGGCTACACATATCTCAATCAAAAACAGCCGTTTATGTATCGACTTGTGCCCGCGCTTATTGATACAATGGGCGATGCTTTTCCTGAACTTGCAGCGCAACAAACGCTTATCGAAAAAGTTATCAAAGAGGAAGAAGAGTCGTTCCTGCGCACCTTGGAAACAGGCATTGCATTGCTTGAAAAAAGCCTTCCCCATTCCGAAAGCGAGGGCGTGTTGAGCGGAAAAGTTGCTTTTACGCTTTATGATACTTACGGCTTTCCGTTGGATTTAACCGAACTTATTTTGCGAGAACGAAATATGACCGTTGATATTGCCGAATTTAACGCCGAGATGCAAAAACAAAAAGAACGCGCCCGCAACGCCGCCGCCATTGAAACTGACGACTGGATTATTCTTAAAGAAGGTGAAACAAAATTTTACGGTTACGATTATAATAAATTGACAACCAACATTTTACGTTACAGAAAAGTTAAGCAAAAAAATAAAGAATTTTACCAGATTGTGCTTGCAGAAACGCCTTTTTATGCTGAAATGGGCGGACAAGTCGGCGACAGCGGTCGGCTTATGGGCGAAACAGACGGCGAAGAAATTGAAATTGTTGATACAAAAAAAGAAAACAATCTTTCAGTTCATATAACTAACTTATTGCCCAATAATTTAACACAAAATTTTATTGCAGAAATAAACGTGGAAAAACGGCTCGCCACTGCCCGAAACCACTCTGCAACACATATTTTGCACAAGGCGTTGCGTGAAATTTTAGGCAAGCACATTGAACAAAAAGGTTCTTATGTGTCGCCCACAAGTTTGCGTTTTGATTTCTCGCATTTTCAAAAATTGACAAAAGAGGAAATCAGAGCAGTGGAACACCTTGCAAATAAGCGAATCAGACACAATTATCAACTTGAAGAAATGCGTGAAACAGCGATTGAAACAGCGCGTGAAATGGGCGCAATGGCACTGTTTGGCGAAAAATACGGCGATGTTGTACGTGTGATAAAATTAGGTTCGTCTGTGGAACTGTGTGGCGGCACGCACGTTCACGCTACGGGCGAGATAGGAATGGTAAAAATTATTTCCGAAAGTTCAATTGCAGCGGGAGTGCGGCGTATTGAGGCGATTACAGGCGAGGCGATTGAAAATATGCTTGATGTTATGCAGAATCAAATTGCTGATATTCAGGAATTTGTCGGCAATGTGCCTGATTTGCGTTCCACACTCAAAAAACTATTTGACGAAAATAGCGAACTGCGCAAACAGGTGGAAGAATTTGTGCAAAAGAAACTTGCCGAATATGCCGAAAGACTGCTGAAAGATGCAGAAATTAGAGAAGTTAAAGGTATTACGGAAGTGGCTGTTATTAAGCATATTACAAAAATTTCCGCTGAACACGCAAAAATATTGGCGTTTATGTTGAGAAACAAACAGTCCGAAAAATTACAGGTGATAATTGGCTCTGTTTTTGACGGCAAACCTTCGCTAACAGTTTTGTTGTCAGACGATTTGGTGGCAGCGGGCGAAAATGCCGTAACGTTTATTCGCGAAGCGGCAAAGCACATACAGGGCGGCGGCGGCGGACAGCCTTTCTTTGCACAGGCAGGCGGAAAAAATGCAGACGGCGTGGAAAAAGCGGTAAATTCAATTTAGAGTTAAAAATTAAAAGAAAAATATAGTTTTTTATGAAAAGAATAATCATTTCTGTTTTTATCTTGTTTTCTGCAATATTTTTTGCAAATGCGCAACAGGCGCAAAGTGCTGATAATCTGTCGATTATACAGAAAGTTGAACGGTGGTACGGTGAAAATATGAACTATGGCACAATCGCTGTGCTAATGACGGTCGAGAGTTCGTTTATTCCCTTTCCCTCTGAGGTGGTGATACCGCCAGCGGCTTATGTGGCGGCAAACAACGACCCCGAAATTAACAAAAACCGTCTAAATATCTTTTTGGTGATTGTTTTCGGCACAATCGGCGCGTTGATTGGCGCGTACATCAACTATTTTCTTGCGCTGTGGCTTGGGCGACCGATTTTATATAAATTTGCCGACAGCAAACTCGGCAAAGTGTTGATGCTCAGCAGCGAAAAAATCAAAAAAGCGGAAGATTATTTTAATAAGCATGGCAATGTTTCGACGCTTATCGGCAGGTTTATTCCTGTAATTCGGCAGTTTATTTCCATTCCTGCGGGCTTGGCGAAAATGAATTTGTTGTCGTTTTCGCTATATACTTTTATCGGCGCGGGCGCGTGGAACTGCATACTTGCGCTTTTGGGCTATATTGCTCATGGTCAAGCAGATACGATTAATAAATACTCGCACGAATTGAGCATAATTATTGGCGTTTTGTTCTGTTTAGGAGTAGGATTTTTGATTGTAAGGCATTTTTGGAAAAAAAGCATGAGTCATAACTAAAAAAAATAATTTGTTTATTTGCGCAAAAAATATTACTTTTGCGCACTTTTTTGTAAAAAAAATTACAAAAATTTATCAAAGAAATCTTAACCTGTTAACAAAATGTTTATCGAACAATCGAACTTTTTAATACGTCTGCTTTGGAAAGCAATTTGGCGCATAAATGATGGCTCAAAAACAGTTTATTTGACTTTTGACGATGGTCCTTGCCCAAAAATCACGCCCAAAACGCTTGATATTTTAGACAAATTCGGCATAAAAGCGACTTTTTTCTGTGTTGGCGACAATGTGCGCAAATACCCGGAAATTTTTGAGGAAATCAAGCGGCGCGGACACACTGTTGGCAACCACACAATGCACCATTTAAAAGGTTTTAACACTGATTTTCAGTCATATCTCAATGATATTGAGGAGGCAAATTCCTACATTCAAAGTTCGCTTTTGCGCCCACCATACGGCAGAATTACCTTTCGGCAACTGCGCGAATTGCGTAAAAAATACACAATCGTAATGTGGGACATCATTACCCGCGACTATAACCCTTGTCTGCCTCCCAAAAAAATCTTTTCCATCATAAAAAAATATACGCGAAAAGGCTCGATTATAGTTTTCCACGATTCCGAAAAATCGGCGAAAAATATGCTCGAAGCCTTGCCGAAAGCAGTCGAATGGTTGCAAAAACAGGGTTATGAGTTTAAATCACTCCCAACGCCACTTCCATCATTTTAGTAAAACCTGTTTGGCGCATTTCTGCCGATGTCGCCTCACCGGTGAAAGGACAGTCGGAAACAGTGCAGATGCACAACGCTTTTTTACCCGCTCTCGCTGCATTCAGATAAAGCGCAGGTGCTTCCATTTCTACTGCCAAAACGCCCATTTTTTGCCATTTTTTAAGCGATGTATTATCGTCGTCATAAAAAGTGTCAGAGGAATAAACATTGCCCACTTTGTAAGTGTAGCCGAGTTTTTCCGCCTCTGCAACAGCCTTTCTAGTGAGTTCAAAATCGGCAATCGGCGCAAAAACGCCGTTGAGGTTGTATTGCGCTGCATAATTTGAGTTAGTGCAAGCCCCTAGTCCGATTACGATGTCGCCGATATGCAAATCCGTATCAATCGCGCCCGCAGAGCCGACTCGGATTATGGTTTCTACGCCGTAGAAATTAAAAAGTTCGTAGGTATAAATGCCAATAGAGGGAATGCCCATTCCGTGTCCCTGAATGGAAACTTTTTTGTTTTTGTAAGTGCCTGTAAATCCAAGCATTCCGCGCACAGAATTGTACAGTACAGGGTTTTCGAGGTATGTTTCCGCCATAAATTTAGCGCGCAAAGGATCGCCTGCCATAATCACAATAGGTGCAATTTCGCCGAATTTTGCCCCAATATGAGGCGTTGGTGTTTTATTTTCCATAATAATAATTTATTTTTTTTGATTTTGTTTTTTAAAAAAAATCGCACAAAGATACAAAAAAAATATGAGTTATCGCATATATTTTTAATTATTGCTGTCCGCTAAACATTTTTTTGAGTAAAAAAATGTTTAGCGGACAGTTTAATTTCAAAAAAAATTTGTAATTTTGCAAAAATTAGATTATGAAAAAAGATAAAACCAGAACGGTACTTTCTTTTGACTACGCAATGAAAAAACTTTTGCGGCAAAAGAGCAACTTCAAAATACTTGA
>JAISYF010000157.1 GCA_031270065.1 Prevotellaceae bacterium
TCTGTTTGAAAATGTACCTTTTAGTTTGTACCCTATTGGTTTTGATTTTCGCGGTTGCAATGAAAATTTGTTAAACGACGATACTCAAAGAAAAGAAAGGTACAAAGAAATTGCAGACGACTACGCCCTTGTAAATTGTATCATTTTTGAAAAAGATGCTGAGTGTTTTAAATAAAAAACGCTTGAATTTTAAAAAATATTGCTCTGAAAAATAGTTTTTGGGCAGTTATTTTATTTTCCACTCATCACCACCAGTGGCACGCACATTTCCTCCATCGACACGCCGCCGTGCTGAAAGGTGTCTTTGTAGTAATTCACATAATAATTAAAGTTGTTCGGGTACGCTAAAAAGTCGGAATTTTGGGCGAAAATATACGCCGAACTGATATTCGGACTCGGCAACATTGCCTTTGCAGGCTGCGTAATTTCAAACACCTCTTTCTTATTGTAATTCATCGATTTACCTACTTTGTAACGCAGATTTACGCTCGTGCCTTTGTCGCCGACAACCGTTCTTGGTTTATCAACGCGGATTGAACCGTGGTCAGTGGTAACGACAACCTTAAAACTGTTTTCGGCGAGTTCGCGGAAAATTTTGTAAGTAGACGAGTGCTTAAACCACGACAATGCCAATGCCCGATACGCTGTTTCGGTGTGGGCGAGTTCGCGCAGCATTTTCGACTCAGTGCGGGCGTGAGAAAGCATGTCAATAAAATTTAAAACGCAGATATTCAGTTGATTAGACTTTAATGAATGGATTTTTTCGACTAATTTTTCACCGTCATTTGAGTTATTTATTTTGTGGTAAGAAAACGGAATTTTTCTGCGGTAACGTTCTAATAATGAGGCTACAAGTTGCTCCTCAAAATTATTTTTGCCCTCTTCGTCTTCCTCGTCAATCCAAAATTGCGGGAACATTTCTTTGATTTGCAACGGCATCAGCCCCGAAAAAATCGCATTCCGCGCATATTGCGTTGTGGTTGGCAAAATGCTGTAATAAAGTTCCTCGCTGTCGAAAGTAAAAAACTCGCAAAGCAGTTCCTGCACAAGTTTCCATTGGTCAAAACGAAAATTGTCGATAACCACAAAAAACACTTTTTCTCCGTTGTCGAGCAGCGGAAAAATTCGTTTTTTAAACAAATCAGGCGAAATCAACGGGCGATTTTCAGGATTTGAAAACCACGACAAATAATTTTTCGCGATATATTTTGCAAAAACGGTGTTTGCCTCCGTTTTTTGCGAAAGCAGCAAATTATACATCTCATTTTGAGCCTCATTAAGCCGAATATCCCAAAAAACGAGCCTTCGGTAAATTTCAAACCACTGTTCTGCGGTAAAAGACTCCGAAATTTGCATTCCAATTTGCGAAAATTCCATTGAATATGAGGAAGTTGTCTGCTCATTAAGAATTTCGCGCTTGTGTAAAAATTTTTTCAACGTCAGCAAAATTTGGCTCGGATTAACAGGTTTTGTCAGATAATCAGCAATTTGATTGCCGATTGCCATATTCATAATGTCCTCCGCCTCGTTTTTTGTAATCATCACCACAGGCAAAATCGGGTTGATTTTTTTGACCTGTGCCAGTGTTTCCAAACCCGAAATTCCGGGCATATTTTCGTCTAAAAACATTATGTCAAAGTTCTGATTTTCAACCATTTCCAACGCATCAACGCCGTTTGTGGCACTGAAAACATCGTAGCCTTTTTCGTTCAAAAAAAGCAGATACGGGCGCAACAAATCTATCTCGTCATCAACCCAAAGAATTTTTTCGCGTTTGTCCATTTTCGTAGGGGCATATTAAATTCGCCCATTTTTATAGATTTTAAAATGCAAAGGTACAAATTTAATGATAATCCGCAAAGCGACCTATCATATAATTCAATTTGAAAATGCAAAAATACAATGCAAAAATACAATTTGAAGATTTGAGGATTTGAAAATTTGAAAATGCAATTTGAGGATTTAATTTGAAAATTCAATTTCAAAAAAAATGTCAATAATTATTAATTATATTTTGCATTTTCAAATTTTCAAATTGTATTTTTACATTTTTGTATTTTCAAATTTTCAAATCTTCAAATTAATAATTATCATTATAATTATTTTTTTTGGTTAAATAATTTTTTTTGAGTAATTTTGCGACCCAAAACACTTTTTATTCTTAATTCTTAATTCTTAATTCTTAATTGAAATATGACTTTACTCGAAAGATTTTTACATTATGTTTCGTTTGCCACAACGTCAGACGAGAACACGGGGCTAACGCCAAGCACGCCGCAACAGATGGAGTTTGCAAAGGTTATTGCAGACGAGTTGAGGCAGGTCGGTTTACAGAATGTTGAACTTGACAAAAATGGTTATTTGTATGCTGTTTTGCCGTCTAATATCAACAAAAACGCGCCGAAAATCGGTTTTATTGCGCATCTTGACACCTCGCCCGATATGAGCGGAAAAAATGTGCAGCCGCGAATTGTGCAAAATTATGACGGCGGCGATATTTTGCTCAACAAAGAGGAAAATATTGTGCTGTCGCCGCGCCAATTCCCCGAACTGCAACTGTATGTAAATCAGGATATTATAGTTACAAACGGTTTGACTTTGCTCGGTGCTGACGATAAGGCGGGAATTGCGGAAATTATTACCGCAATGGAATTTTTTATAAAAAATCCTGATGTAAAACATGGCGAAATTCACATTGCATTCACGCCTGACGAGGAAATTGGTCAGGGCGCGCACCATTTTGACGTGGAAAAATTCGGTTGCGACTTTGCTTATACAATGGACGGCGGCGAAATCGGCGAACTTGAATACGAAAATTTTAACGCTGCGAGCGCAAAAATCATTTTTAAGGGCATAAATGTTCACCCCGGTTATGCAAAGCACAAAATGCTTAATTCGATGCGCATTGCAAATCAGTTTATTGGCATGCTGCCGCGCCACGAAACGCCCGAACACACCGATGACTACGAGGGTTTTTACCACCTGACTATGATAAACGGCAATGTGGAAAAAACCACGCTTTCGTACATAATCCGCGACCACGACCGCGCACGTTTTGAAAGCCGCAAAGCCGAAATTCAACATCTTGTTAATAAAATCAACGCCGAATTTGGCGAAAATACAGCAACGCTTGAACTCAAAGACCAATATTATAATATGAAAGAGAAAATCGAGCCTGTGATGCACGTTATTGACATCGCTTTTGAGGCGATAAGGCAGGCGGGAGTTGAGCCGAAAGTGAAGCCGATACGCGGCGGCACAGACGGCGCACAACTCTCTTTCAAAGGATTGCCATGCCCCAATATTTTTGCAGGCGGACACAATTTTCATGGCAAATTCGAGTTCCTGCCAATTCCCTCAATGGAAAAAGCAACGGAAGTAGTGAAAAATATTGTGAAAATTGCGGCGGAAAGGTAAGGCTGTTTTTTTATGGAAAAGCAGATGGCAAACAAGCGACGACAACGGCGTAAATTGGACTTATGCAGGGACAATATCGCCACTGCTGCAAACCCTAACGGTAAAATATATTTTATTTCTGTTTAAAAAAACGGGAAGTGCAAGCCCCAATTTGAGTATTGCCCACGCCAATCTCGGCATCCATTGCAGGCTCGGACGGCGAATATTGGATCAGTAAGCGTTATGATACTTACGGCGTGTACAATTTATAATTTTCTAACGACTTGTATAATCCATAATTTTTGTTTACCTTTGCACAAATTTTTTTTAAAAATTAATTCATTGAAAATCAGATTTTTAATTCATAATTTTTTAATTTATAATTAATAAAAAAGTATTTGTAATAATGAAAAAAAGTCCTTTACAGATTGCAAGGGCGTGGTATATGCCCAAAATGCCCAAGGTTTTGCAAGACAGTGTTGTAATTCGCGAAGGCGAAAAAACGCAGTCAGCCGCTAATCAGGCAGAAATCAAAAAACTTTTTCCAAACACCTACGGAATGCCGCTCATTTATTTTGAAAAAGCGGAACACCCCGTTGATTATCCGCAAGTTAATGTCGGCGTAATCCTTTCGGGCGGACAGGCTCCTGGCGGACACAACGTTATCGCAGGGCTGTACGACGGCTTGAAACGCCTCAATTCAAACAGCAAACTTTACGGTTTTATCGGCGGTCCAAGCGGCTTGATTGAACACAAAGTTAAGCAGTTGAACAAAGAAACTATTGACGAATACCGCAACACCGGCGGGTTCGACATTATCGGCTCGGGCAGAACAAAACTCGAAAAAGAGAAAGATTTTGACAAAGGTATTGAAATTTGCAAACAGTTGAATATCAATGCGATAGTAATTATCGGCGGAGATGACAGCAACACCAACGCTTGCATTTTGGCGGAATATTACAAAAGGAAAAATTGCGGAATTCAGGTTATAGGCTGCCCGAAAACCATTGACGGCGACCTGAAAAACGAAATGATTGAAACTTCGTTTGGTTTCGACACCGCTTGCAAAGTTTATTCCGAACTTATCGGTAATATTCAGCGCGATGCCAATTCTGCGAAAAAATATTGGCATTTTATTCGACTGATGGGTCGTAGCGCATCGCATATCTCGCTCGAATGTGCATTGCAAACGCAGCCCAATGTGGCGATTATTTCTGAAGAAGTAGAGGCAAAAAACCTCACGCTCGAAGATATTGTGGAAAATATTACAAAAACCATCGTTGCCCGTGCAAATGCAGGCTTGAATTTTGGCACAATTCTTATTCCTGAGGGCTTGATTGAATTTGTGCCTGCAATAAAAAAACTGATTGCCGAACTCAACGATTTGCTTGCCGAAAAAGAAGATGAAAACGGCAATAAAATTATTAATATTGAGTTTGCAGAACTCGCTACCGATGATGAGAAACGCGATTATGTAAAGGCAAAACTCACTGACGCAAGTCGCGAAGTGTTCCGCTCTTTGCCCAAAGGAATTGCCCGACAACTTATGCTCGACCGCGACCCGCACGGCAATGTTCAAGTGTCGTTGATTGAAACCGAAAAACTGCTTATCGAAATGGTCGGCAAACGCCTTGCGCAACTCAAAGCGGAGGGGACTTACAAAGGAAAATTCTCGTCAATCGGACATTTTTTCGGCTACGAAGGCAGGTGCGCAATACCCTCAAACTTCGATGCCGACTACACTTATTCGCTCGGATTTACGGCTGCCTTGCTGATTGCAGCAGGCAAAACAGGCTATATGGCATCGGTGCGCAATCTTACCGCGCCAGCAACCGATTGGGTGGCAGGCGGAGTGCCAATTACAATGCTTTTTAATATGGAACGCCGCAATGGCGAACTCAAACCTGTTATTCAAAAGGCGTTGGCAGATTTGAACGGCGCGCCGTTTAAGTTTCTTGAACAGTACCGCGAACAGTGGGCAAACAACGAATTGAGTTATGTTTATCCTGGACCAATACAATACTTCGGTCCCGCCGAAGTGTGCGACCAGCCAACAAGAACGCTGATGTTGGAAAAAGGAAAAGGAATTTAATTAGAACGCAATATTTTTTGCAGGGGCAAAATACCGATAACTATCGGTATTACCCCTGCTTTTTTTTATTTTATCTATCTTTTGTATGAATAATAACTAATTTTATTTACAAAAGTATTTTAATAAATTAAACCTTTTTACTTTATTACAGTCAAAAAAAGTACAGTGAAATTAGATATTTAATTTTAAAAAGTCGTTTTTTATAAAAATATACAATAAGTTAAATATGGTTAAATGTCATACTTATTCAGTAATTTATATATGATTTTTATTAATTTCGTACGTATTATTTAGAAAATGCGGTTAAAAAAAAGATTGCTTTAAAATTGGCAACAACTTTATTTTATTAATTTTTTATTGATGCGTTTTGCATAAAAATATTGCGCAAATGTGTAATTAAGTAACTAACTTGTTTGTTTTAATTATTAGAATGTTTTTTTAGTAAAATGGATGTGAAAAAGGCTGCAAAACGTTGTGAAACGCTTTGCAGTCAAAGTCCATTTTAGAAAAAAGTACAATTAATTGTTAATTGTTATACCTGACTTTCGATGTTGTTCCCTGTCATTGCGGGCTTTGACCCGCAATCTCATTGTTTATTTTGATTGGATTTGCGGATATTTATATTTTTTTTTAACAAATCTATTGCAATATAAAAATAAATTATTACCTTTGCAGCCGAATTATAAAAACAAAAAATAACCAGTAAAAAAAATTAAAATTAGAGAGTACTCTCTAATTTTAAATTGCGGGCTCCGCCCGCAATTTAAAATTAGAGAGTACTCTCTAATTTTAATTTTTTTTACTGGTTATTTTTTGTTTTTATAATTAGGCTGCAAAGGTAATAATTTATTTTTATATTGCAATAGATTTGTTAAAAAAA
>JAISYF010000117.1 GCA_031270065.1 Prevotellaceae bacterium
GCGGACACGAAACAGTTCGCGGTACAACATATCCCATTCTTTACGCGGGCGGGGGCTTTTACGATAATAACGAAACTGCCTTTATTAAACTTTATCACACCAAACCCCCTTTCTAAAAAAATGGCGGCCAAGACCGTTGTGAATTGCTTTCAAAATTTATATTTTTGCCGTATAGATACAGGTGGAAAATATTATAATGAATCCGTAAAAAAGCAAATTAAAGACGATAATAGCTCAAAAGAGATTTATGTGGAATTTAACGCTGATTCTATTTCTCATTTTGCAAATGATATGATGTATGGTAAAAAATATTGGATTAAAAACGAAATTATTTATAATTTAGATAATAGGTAAAAAACGCCAAATTAGTTGCATGGGAAGAAAATCATAGCAACCAAAAAATATATGTTTTATGCAATATCTAAGACAATAAAAGAAATGGCTATTTATGTATAGCCGCCCGCAAACTATCGGACGTGTGCATAAATAGCCGTTTCAAGTTGCAAAAATACGAAAAATAATTAAATAAACAAGAAAATGAAAAATAATTTAATTGTAGAACAGATTGCTGTCATTTTCTCATTTTTTCGTACTTTTGCAGAAAAATTTAATCGCTATGAAATATACGGCAATAATAGAAAAAACAACAGATGAATGGTATATAGCGTATTGTGCGGAAGTACCGGGCGCCAATTCTCAAGGAAAAACCATAGAAGACACAAAAAACAATTTAAAAGAAGCTATTTCTTTAATATTAGAAAGTGAAAAGAAACTATCTATAGAACAAGCTAAAGACAGAAAGGTATTTTTCAGAAAAATAGCTGTTTTATGAAACGCGCCAAATTATTGAAATATCTGAAAGATAATGGTTGCGATTTCTTTAAAGAAGGCATACGATATTTATAAATAGAAAAACCAATAATTTGTCAACTATTCCTCGACATAATGACATCAACGATATTTTGGCTGCCAAAATCTGCAAAGATTTAAACGTTCCAAAATTTCAGTCTCACTGATTGTTGTGAATTGCTTTCAAAATTTGTATTTTTGCCGAACTTTACAACAAAACCGAGCCGCAAGGCATTGGGTTACGCTTCTATGGCAGGTAAAGACAACCCACTGAAATTTAACGAGGTAATACTGAATGACTGCTGGTTGGCAGGCGATGAGGAGTTTAAAATCGACGACACGCTGTTTCTTTCGGTGTCAGCAAAAATAGCAGAGCTGATACAGGTGAAGGAGGCAGAACTAGAGGAGTTGTAGCCGCAGCCGAGGTGGACGAAAAGGACACTCTCAGGATTGCCAATGCCAACTTGCGATACTACATGGGTATCGGTAATCCTGAAGAGCTTCCCGACATGGAGTGGACGGCCCGGCTCAAGGAACTGGAATAGATAAGACGGCAGGAGGCGAAGGCAAATAACGGTTAAGAGGCGGGAGGCAGGACATAGTACAGTATAACTGCTAATGTCCAAAGAGCACACGTTATTGACCATAGCACTATGAGAATTATAGAAAGGACGGGTTTTGTTTTTCTGCACCGATAAGCGGCAATAAAAGGCATAACAGGGAAAACAATAACAGCAAGCAGCAATTTAGGAATACCCTTCAGGAGTTCAAGGCACAGAGTAAGAAATCCAAAAAACATCCATATCGAAACAATAACAGAGAGTAAAAACATGCTAACTTATTTTTTTGCAAAAATACAAAAAAATGAACAATGCCGTAACTTGCGTTTTAGATTTACAGGATAAAATAACCGGAAAGTTGAAGACTATTGGTATTGTCAACGATTAACAGTTAGGTTTTGAATTGCTTTCAAAATTTGTATTTTGCCGAACTTTACAACAAAACCGAGCCGCAAGGCATTGGGTTACGCCTCAATGGCGGGCAAAGACAACCCGTTGAAGTTTAACGAGGTGATACTAAACGACATCCCGAAAGAACTCTCTGACACAGAGTGGGCGGCCCGGCTCAAAGAATTGGAATGGATAAGAAAACAGGAAGCAAAAGCTAACGGGGATTAAAAAACTAAAATTTACGCGAGATGATTATGGTAGTGGTATCTTCGCCTTTTACAACATGAACTGTCGAAGCTTCTTTTTTTGGAGCGTTTCTTTTGTCGGCAGGTGCGCACTATCAAAAAGACGACAGTAACGGCAAGCAGAACTATGAAAACTAAAGTTAACAGCAAATCACTCATTGTCAAAATATTTAAAGTACAACAATACAAAAAAATTATTGCTGTCCGCTAAAATTTGTATTTTTGCAGCGTGGTTTAAGCAACCTCGCGCGGTTCACGGCGGGGTCGATGTTTAAGCCACTTTTTTATAGCATCGTAACACCATTTCGTAATCTGGCGGTTAAAGCATATATTCTAAAGAAGCGCCTTTTTCAAGCAAATTATTGTTTTCCTCTACGTTTAAATAGAAGATTTTATTACCTACTTCCACTTTATAATAGAAGTATTGCTCTGCCCACATTTTTTTTCGGGCTTCGTATTTCGCTCAAACGCTACAGGCATTTTGCCTTCAATATGTCTGGATATTTTTTGATTAATTCTTTCCATAGCCATTTATTTTTCTCTTTAATATCATTTGACAGGTGGCTTGTAGTAGTTGAATCAAATACGGTCTTTATGTCTCCTGTTGGGTTTTAAGAGGGATTTCAGTTCCTTGCATTACCCTTAGTTCTTCTTTTGATGCAGAACGAGCAAAACTGCTTACCGCTTCTGTTTTCCCTCTTCTCTGCCTGCTGCTTCCTCTTCCGTTAATATAATTCGCATTATCGGTAAACGCCTGCCCGTAATACGGGTTTGGCTTGCCGTCAATTTCTTTTATTCCGGGATTGCCTTCGAGGCCGCATGGAATAGGAGGCGTTGGCATATTAGCGTTGTTAGTCTCGCTATCGGCAATTTCTTCCACATCACACTGGCGTTGTGAATTGCTTTCAAAATTTGTATTTTTGCCGAACTTTACAACCAACCCCTATTACAAAGAAATCATATTATTAGACCCTCAAATTAAAGCAATGAATGGAAAAATTGACAGGTAAACCAAAAACAATGAAAGAGTTAGCCGCTGCCTACTCTGTAAGCAAGAAAACATTCAAAAATTGGTTACAATACCCGCCACTGGATAGTTTGAGAAAAAACGGTTATTATTTTAGTATAAATCAGGTAGAAGAAATCGTAAAACATCTTGGCGAACCGTAATAATTGTTGTCAATGATTTTTTTCGTATTTTTGCAGAAAAATTTAAATCGTTATAAAGTTATGGAAAAAACCGTAAAAGCAAGTGTAAAAAAAAGAAAACCGTCGGCAAAACCAAAGCAGAAAAGGAAATCGAAAACAACGCTATTTTGGGAAAAATACCCGAATGGAATTCTTAGAATTATAGACTTGGACGCCGTATTAGAATAGTATGAGATATTTGATTGATACAAATATTTTTATTTACCTGTTGGAAGGTAAATCTAAATTGACGAAAA
>JAISYF010000165.1 GCA_031270065.1 Prevotellaceae bacterium
TATACAAGAGACTTTTTTAATGATAATCCGGAATTAAGCAGGGAAGATTGTATAAAATGCTGGAATTATAAAAAGACACAAAAAGGGAAACATAAATATAATAAAGAGGATTTAAAAATTATATAAAAATATGGAGTACGGGCGGCACTTCGCATAACAGGACTGTTTACGCTTCGCCGCCAAAGCATCTCTGGCTGCGTTGTTTCCAACTACAAATTTCCAACTACAAATACAATAAACAGGTAACAATAAATTGCGGATTATTAAAAAAATCACTACCTTTGCATAAAAAACCCAATGAATATTCAACAAAAACCCGATTGGCTGAAAATTGATTTTAAAAGCGCGGGCAACTATTCTGTGGTTAGCAAAACGCTGAAAAACAACAATTTACATACTATTTGCGTGAGTGGCAGATGTCCGAATTTGGCGGAATGTTGGAGCAGAGGTACGGCTACATTTATGATTTTGGGCGAGGTTTGTACTCGCTCGTGCAAATTCTGCAACACGCTTACAGGCAAGCCGTTAGCCGCAAATCCCGATGAGCCGAACAACGTTGCAAATGCCGTCAAGACAATGAATTTGCGCAATGTGGTACTGACTTCGGTAAGCAGAGACGACCTCCAAGACGGCGGAGCAGAACATTGGGCAAAGTGCATTTTGAGCATAAAAAATCAAAACCCAGAAGTAAAAATCGAAACGCTGATACCCGATTTTAGAGGCGATAAATCGTTGATAAACAAGGTGATAGATACAAAACCAAACATTATCTCGCACAATATTGAAACGGTAAAACGGCTCACGCCAGCAGTGCGCAGCGCAGCGAGTTTTGAAACAAGTTTGGCTGTTTTGCAGCATATTTATTCAAAAAATATCCGCGCAAAATCTGGGTTAATGCTTGGCTTGGGCGAAACGGAAACGGAAATTTTTGAAACAATGGACAAACTGCTCGCTACGGGTTGCGAAGTGCTGACTTTGGGACAATATCTGCAACCAACAAAAAAACATTTGTCCGTTGTCGCCTATATTCACCCTGACAAATTTGCTGAATACAAGCAAGTTGCATTGCAAAAAGGCTTTCGTTTTGTAGAAAGCGGCGCGCTTGTCCGCTCGTCTTACCACGCGGAAAATTGTATGATTTAAAAAAAAAATTGTACCTTTGCACAAAAATTTTAACAGAATTACAAAATTTTCATTATTCATTATTCAAAATTCAAAATTCAATTTGAAAATTTGAAAATTTGAAGATTTGAAAATGCAAAATACAAAATATAATTAACAATTAATAATTTTTTAAAAAATTGAATTTTCAAATTATCAAATCCTCAAATTTTATTGGACTTCGGCTCAGAAAAAAAATCAAAAGAAAAACGGTAATTTTTAGAAGTCCCCTAAAATATGTAAATTATGAGAACTCTGAAATTATGTAAATCAGAATGAAAAATTTTCCATATTTTATAGCAAAACGTTTCAGTTTTTCCAGTGAGGGCAAACGCTCTACGATGCGTCCAGGAATCAAAATTGCAACTTTCGGCATTGCGGTCGGACTGGCGGTAATGCTCGTTGCATTTTCGGTGGTAGTGGGCTTCAAAAACGAGGTCAGCAACCAGATTGTCGGCTTTGGGGCGCATATTCAGATTAGTTCCTATGATACAGGCAATTCATTTGAAAAGCAGCCTGTTGAATTGTCAGACAACGTTTTACAAAAAATTTCGAGCCTGAAATATGTGAAAAAATATGAAAAAATTGTTACAAAACCTTCAATTATCAAAACCGAAAATTCGTTTCAAGGCGTGGTGTTCAAAGGTGTGGATTCGGCGTTTTGTTGGGATTTTTTTCAAAAAAATCTTATCGAAGGCAAAATTATTGATTACAGAAAACCTGAAAACAAAGACAAAGTACTGATTTCCAAATATTTAGCCAATACATTAGACCTCAAAACAGGCGACAGTTTTAATTCATATTTTTTCCAAAATCAAGCGAGAGTGCGAAAATTTGAGATTGCAGGAATTTACTCCACAACCTACTCCGACTTCGATAAAATGTTCGTTATCAGCAACTTACAGCCAATTCAAATTCTCAATCAATGGGACAGTGCGCAATTCAGCACTTTGGAAATTATGCTGACCGATTTTTCGGAACTCGAAACAACGCGCAACGAAATTTGGGATATTGTCGGCAACCGTTTCAATGACAGCGGAATGTTGTATAATGCCCTAACAATCAAGCAGTTATACCCGCAAATTTTCAACTGGCTTGATATGCTTGACATGAACGCATGGATAATTCTCGGGTTGATGCTGATTGTGGCGGGATTTAATATGATTTCGGGGCTGCTGATTTTGATTTTAGAAAGAACGCAAACTATCGGCGTGTTTAAAGCGTTGGGAATGCGCAACTCAGGCATACGCAAAATATTCCTTTTTCACGCGCTGTTTTTTGTTGTTCGAGGAATGTTTTGGGGAAATATTGTCGGTGCAGGAATAGTTGTGTTTCAGTACTTTACGCACCTAATCCGCCTAAATCCCGAATTTTACTACGTCAGTTTTGTGCCTGTTTCGCTCAACGTTTCGATATGGTTAATGCTGAATATTGGCGTGTTTTTCGCCTCAATTTTGTTCCTGATTTTGCCTTCGTACATTATCACACAAATTTCGCCAGCAAAATCAATAAAATTTGAATAATTTTTATGTGTTTTTTATCAAAAAATTTGCTGTTTCGGATTTTTATAAATACCTTTGCAAAAATTTTTAATATTAACTTTTTAAAAAAAAAATTATGAAAAATAGAATCGGCGAAAATGCAGGGCTTGTTTGGAAAACTATCTCTGCCTCAGGAAAGACAATGGGTTATAAGGCTTTGAAAAAAACTTTGAAACTGACCGATAAAGACTTGTTTGCGGCTCTTGGCTGGCTGGCGCGCGAGGACAAAGTTTATTTCGACGAAAGTGTCGAGGACACCATAATTGGTTTGGCATAAAAGCACAGGGCAAAACCCGCCGCTACTTACGACTTACAACTTACGATTAAATATGCACAAAGCAGGATTTGTAAATATTGTCGGCAACCCGAATGTGGGCAAATCGACTTTGATGAATGCGCTTGTAGGCGAGCGGATTTCGATTATCACATCTAAGGCGCAGACTACTCGGCATCGAATTATGGGAATAGTCAATGGCGAAGATTTTCAAATTGTCTATTCCGATACGCCCGGCGTGCTTAAACCAAACTACAAATTGCAGGAAAGCATGAGGGAATTTTCCGAATCTGCGCTGCAAGATGCCGATATTTTGCTTTATGTAACAGACGTAGTGGATTATGCGGAAAAAAACAACGATTTTCTCGAAAATGTTAAGCATGTCAGAGGTAAAATCATTGTTTTGATTAATAAAATTGATTTGATTGATGAAAAAAAACTTGTTACTTTGGTTGATTTTTGGAAAGAAAAATTACCTCAAGCGGAAATTTTGCCGATTTCGGCTTTGGAAAAATTCGGAATAGAACAACTTTTGAAAAAAATTGTTAATTTGCTGCCCGAATCACCGCCCTATTTCGACAAAGACGCCCTAACCGACAAGCCTGAACGCTTTTTTGTTAATGAAATTATACGCGAAAAAATCCTTCTGCACTACGACAAAGAAGTGCCTTACAGCGTGGAAGTTGCCGTTGAGGAATTTAAAGAGGATGAGAAAATCATCAATATTTCGGCTGTAATTTTTTGTGAGCGCGACAGCCAAAAAGGCATAATTATCGGCAAAAACGGCTCCGCACTAAAAAAAGTCGGTTCTGAGGCAAGGAAAGATATTGAGGCGTTTTTTCTGAAAAAAGTTTTTTTGCAACTCTTTGTAAAAGTGGAAAAAGATTGGCGCAATAGAGAAAATAAACTGCGCAATTTCGGCTATCAACTTGCGCACAAAGATTAGCCGTACAGATAAAAACACGAATTTTTTTGTATAATCAGTGTCGTCTGTGTGCTAATTTACTAAAAATATGTTTAAAATTTTAAACAAATATTGTTTATTCCCTGTCATTGCGGGTTGAAGCCTGCAATAACAGGGTGTTGCATTTTTTGTCATAATGATTATTTTTACAAAACTTAAATAGCCTCTAAACTTCCTATCAATGTTGCTGCCGATACTTTTTCGATTTTCACGTTGACTAAATCGCCGATTTTTGCGCCTGATTTTGGAAAAATTACCACTTTGTTTTGCGAAGTTCTGCCGAAAAAATCCTCGCGGCTACGCTTGGAATAACCCTCTACCAAAATCTCAAACGTTTTGCCAATATCGCGCTTGTTGCTTGCCAGCGATAACTCGTTTTGCAGAGTGATAATTTTATTTAAACGCTCAATTTTTATCTCTTCTGGAATATCGTCAGGCAAATTTTTTGAGGCAAAAGTGCCGGGACGTTCCGAATATTTGAACATAAACGCAGAGTCAAAACTGACCTCGCGCATTAATGATAATGTGTCCTGAAAATCCTGCTCGGTTTCGCCTGAAAAACCGCAAAAAATGTCTGTTCCAATCGAGGCATCGGGCAAAATTCGCCGTATCGCTGCAATCCTGTCCAAGTACCATTCGCGTGTGTATTTGCGCCTCATTCTGTTCAAAATATGATTGCTGCCGCTCTGTACAGGCAAATGTATAAATTTGCACAAATTCGGGTATTTTGCAATTATTTCCAGAGTTTTATCGCTCATATCTTTGGGGTGAGAAGTAGTAAAACGAATACGCATTTGAGGCGCAGCGAGCGCAACTTTTTCCAACAAAGCGGGAAAGTCGACTGTTTCGCCGTCTTTTTCAAAACTGTACGAATTTACGTTTTGCCCCAAAAGCGTAACCTCTTTGTAGAGGTTTTCCTGTAAATTAACAACCTCATTTACAATGCTTTCCACATCTCTGCTGCGTTCCCGCCCGCGTGTGTATGGCACAATGCAGTAGGAACAAAAATTGTTGCAGCCGCGCATAATTGATACAAAACCCAAAATCGCCTTGCCGAGCCGCGCAGGCATCACCTCTTTGTAGGTTTCGGTGGTAGAAAGTTCAATGTTAATCGCCTTTTCGCCGTTTTCTACTGCGCCCACAAGGTTGGGCAAATCCATATAAGAATCTGGTCCCGCTACAAAATCTACGTTATGCTTTTCGATTAATTCCTCTTGCAAACGCTCTGCCATACAGCCTATTACGCCTACAACAAGATTTTTTTTCTTTCTTTTCAACGAATTAAAATACTGCAAACGGCTCAAAACCCGCTGTTCCGCATTGTCGCGCACCGAGCAGGTATTAATCATAATTGTGTCTGCATCTTGCTCATTTTCAGTAAGTTGATAGCCGTCAGAGAGCATTATGGCTGCAACAACTTCACTATCGGCAACGTTCATCTGACAGCCGTAAGTTTCTATTTTTAAATTTCTCATAATGATTTACATAAATTTTTTTCCGCTTTTAAAATCAAAATTTTCATAATTAACAAAAAAATAAATATGTAAATTCTGCAAATTTTGTAATTTTATTAATTATTTATCTAAAATCTATTGCATTTAATCCGTTGTCTGTCAAATATTTATTTGCTTGCGAAAAATGTTTGCAGCCGAAAAAACCTCGGTAAGCCGAAAGCGGAGAAGGGTGAACTGCCGTAAGAATTTTGTGTTTGCTGCCGTCAATCAACTTTGCTTTTTGCTGCGCATAATTGCCCCAAAGCATAAAAACAACATTCTTGCGCAAGTTGGAAATTCTCTGTATAACGCTGTCGGTAAATTGCTCCCAACCCCTGCCCTGATGCGACCCTGCGATGTTCGCCTGAACTGTCAGCGTGGCATTGAGCAAGAAAACGCCCTGCTCCGCCCAACGTTCTAAATTGCCAGACTGCAACGGCTGTACCTGCAAATCGTCAGCAATTTCCTTGAAAATATTGACAAGCGAAGGCGGCTGCATAATGCCGTCATTGACCGAAAAACAGAGTCCGTTTGCCTGTCCAATGCCGTGATAGGGGTCTTGTCCCAAAATCACAACCTTAATTTTGTCAAAAGGACAAGCGTCAAAAGCAGCGAAAATCCGTTTTGCAGGCGGAAAAATCCGTTTTGTGCCGTATTCTTTGCGTACAAAATCTGTTACTTGCACAAAATAAGGCTTTTCAAATTCGGAGGCAAGCACTTCTTGCCACGATGGTTCAATTTTTACGTTCATAATAAGTAGTATCAGGCAGGGTTGTATTGCTACACCCTTACAATTTTTGTGCAAAGGTACAAAAATTCAGTTAAAAACTAAAAACTAAAAGTTGTTCTACTCTTAACTTTTAGTTTTTAGTTTTTTGGGTTGACTTTGCTCAACCACACGTACTGTCAATATTCTACGCGCTCATTGAGCGATGTCGGTTAGTGAGTTTATCGAAGTGTCGAAAATGACAACAACTTTTTGTTTTTATCTTACAATACCACTTTTACTGCCCTGTTACCCGATGTTAGCAGATAGATGCCTTGCGGTAACGAAAGCGAGCGCGTTTCGCCAGCAAGTATTTTTAGCGTTGCAACAGGTTTGCCGATAACGCTAAAAATTGTTACCGCGCTGTTTTTGGTATGGTTATTTGTGATATAAAGCAAGCCGTTGGAAGTCCAAATATCCACTTTTTCAAACAACATTTCGTCAAAATGCGTTATTATGCCACCAATAAGAGTTGCCAAATGAACTTTGGACGGGTCACAATCACACTCATAATCGGAATAAATCGAAAACAGATAGGCATTATCTTCAAAATTAAGTCCTGTGATTGTATATGAAGTTTCGCCAACAATTTCCTCTCTGCCTTCTGCCACGTCATATCCATTGATAAACCATTCAACTACATATTTTTCAGCATCGGCGTCCTCTGTCCAAGTGAGCATTGCTGTGCCGTCTTCAATGTTTGTTTCTATGTGAAAACCCTGAACGGCGAGCGGTATTGTCAAGTTCAGCGTAAATATTATGCTGTCGCAACCCGCAGCGTTGTAGATTGTGTCTTTATGCTGCCCGCGCGTATCTACATTATAAATGCTGTCTATATAAAATTCGCCCTCGCAAATAAGAGTGTCAATATTAACCAAAGTCGGTTCATTGACGGTTAAATGCAAAGTAACGATGCTGTCGCATTCAACAGAATTTTGCAAATTTTGATGATAAATTCCTGATACACTTTCGTTAAAACCGTTTTCCGAATAGAGTTCGCCTGCGCAGATTGATGCGCTGAAAACCGTTTCTTCCGATGGCTCTTTTATTGTAATTTCCACATTAAAACTGCTGCCAACGCAATCTGTAACGCGATTTTTTGGCGTAACCGACAAAGTTTGCGAAGTCTGCACATCTGTAAGCGTAATATTGTCTGCATCAGTAACGCTGCCGTAGGAATATGTATAATCCGAGTTCGGCGTTATATCAATGCTGCCGCCTTTGCAAATCGACAATGTTTGAGTAGAAACAGATGGCGAAGGATAGACGGTAACTGTTATAATTTCTGATGTTTTGCTTGTAGAAACATTGTCGGGGAAAGCTGCACCGTTGCACAGTAAAGTTGCGCTTCCGCTGCCTGTTAATGCTTGAAAAGCCGTTTTTGCATAAGTTAATGTTGCAACCACAAAGTATTCGCCCGATGTTGTTGCTATATATGAACTGCCCGAGCCAACCGCCGCGCTTTCGCCTGCTTTATACCAAACATAAGTGGTATTGGCGTCTGCACAAGTACTTGCGGTAAGGGTTACATCATCGCCCGTACAAAATGTAAGCGATTTGTTGTTGGATATTGAAATATCGTTAATTTCAAAATCAAAAGTAATGATAACATTTCCATTTGCGCCTGCACCGCCGCTCCTATTAGCACTGCCCCCCGATTTATAGAGACCGCCACCAGCACCGCCACCGCCCGCAGTATTTCCCTGATTGCCATCACCATTACGAACACCTGTACCGCCTGCACCGCCACCATTTGCGCCTGCGCCACCCGCGCCGCCTACACCATTATTTACCAAACTAGCATATTCAAAAAAGCCGTAAGAACCAGCAGTTCCTGTTACATTACTTATTACTGTAACATTAGCACTTGAATAGCCACCGCCTGGGCCGAAGTTTCCTCGTGAATTTTCTATGGATGCGGCAATATTTTTTTCTTTACCTTGCCCACCATAGCCACCTTGCGCTATCGCATTTTTAGAGCCTAAAATTACCTTTGAATGATTAGTGTCGTTATTACCTGCCCCTCCACCTGCACTGCTACCGCTTCCTGCTGTGCCGCCGCTACCAACTTGTATGCTAATATTTTCTGTGGGATTTCCAAAATTCGCAGAAATAAAGCCACCGCCACCGCCACCACCGCCAACAGCGGTGCCGGAGGCAGATGCTTTTGCACCGCCGCCGCCGCCGCCTGCACCCCAAAGTTCAGCGGTTAAGTTTTGCATAAAACAATACTGGGTCATTGTAAAAGTACCTGAAGTATTGTTGTAGTTAACCGAAATTTTAAACGTGGTTTTTACAGTAATTTCATTAGAAAAATCTGAATTGCAGGCATCCAAAACGGCTTTTATTTTGTAATAATATGTTTTACCTGCCGAAAGTCCTGTAACATTATAAGATGTTGTGCCTGCCGCTACGGCAATGCCGTTATAGCCTGCAACAACAGTATGGTTTTCGTCATATACATAAAATTGATAAGTACAGCCGCTTACCGTCTGCCAGTTGGCAGTAAAAGAATTTTGGGTAATGCTTGTTGCTGCATTGGCAATAACATTTAATTTGTTTATTTGCAAACTGACAAGATAAGCGTAACCGCTGGTAGATACAACGCAATTGCCGCCGTCTGCATTAGCGTGTCTTAATCTTAAATATTTATCTGTCGGCAACAGATTGCCTGAAACATTATCATCTCGATTGTATGTTGCGTCTGACGGAGCAGTATCATCAATATAACCCACCTGTCGCCAAGTAGCATTATCAGGCGAGGCTTCCACATAAACTTTTGGGTAATAGTTGAAGCAAGTAGCAACTGTACGATAACGGTGAATAGTTGTACTGAAATTTTGTGGAATACCACAAAAATTAAACACCATTGAGCCGTCGTATTGGTTGAGTTGATAGCCGTAGCCGTTTTCCCATGTTGCGTGGCTATTGGATAGTGTAATCCATGCATAAGACGACAAGTTGCCAGAGGATTGATTAACAGTAACAGGCAAAGTTGTTTGCGCCTTTACCGTTACGCCCGCTAAAAGCGTGGCGCAAAAAAGAATAATTAATTTTTTCATAATACGAATTTTTTTTTGTTTAAAATTATGATTTTTTTTAGAATGGTTATTATAAACAAAACTTTCACGACGCAAAAGTAAATGTTTTTTCAATACGGTGGGCTTTTTATTAACAATTTTTATATATTTTAGATGTATGTTACAGGTCTAAAATTGTAAATATGGAAAAAAATCATAATATTTAGAGTCTGTTTAAATTTTAATCAAATGTTGTTTATTCCCTGTTATTGCGGGCTTTGCCCCACAATCCATTCCGATAGTTATTGTATTTTTTTTCTATAAAAAAATCACCAACCGCACAAAAAAAATGTTCGTGTAGTTAGTGTGGTTAGTGGTAAAAAAAGCAGATGATATATTTAAAACTTTTATATATTTTTTTCAAAATAGGGCTTTTTGGCTTTGGCGGAGGCTATGGAATGTTGTCGCTGATACAGTTTGAGGTGGTTGAGAAAAATCATTTTCTTACCGTTGAGCAGTTTGCTGATATTGTGGCGATTTCGCAAGCAACGCCGGGACCGATTGGCATAAATTGCGCCACTTATGTCGGGTTTACGGCTTCTGGCAACGTTTTTGGTTCGGCAGTTGCAACTATTGCGGTGGTGTTGCCGTCATTTATTTTGATGTTGATTTTGGCAAAAATTTTCGTAAAATTTCAAAAAAACATCTATTTTACATCGTCTTTGAGAGTGCTGCGAATGGCGGTTGTGGGGTTGATTGCGGCGGCTGCGCTGATGTTGATTACAGAGGAAAGTTTCGGAAAAAACTACTCGGATATTTTTTCGTGGGCAATTTTTGCTGTTACTTTTGCCGCTGTTAAATTCTTGAAAATCAACCCAATAGCAATGATTTTGATAGCAGGAGTTTTTGGATTACTTCTCTATTAGACACAAAAAAAGGGCAAGCAATCTGCATCGCACCGCTACAACCTCCTACCCTTGCTGCGGTCAAACCCTGGGGGAATTCAAAGGGAGCTGGTCGTACAGGACTTACCCGACTGCAAAGGTACAACTTTTTGCAGAATTGCCAAAATATTTTTGATTTTTTTTCCCTGTAAATTTTTCCGAAAAATTTTTATATGTTTGTGTATAAATTGAAAATTTTATGCTATCTTTGCCGCAAATTTTGTTTAAGAAACAATCGTCAACTTCTAAACAATAAAACTGATATGAAAAAAACATTTTTTGTAATATTTTTTGCAGTTTTGGCACTCAATTTGTCAGCGCAAACACAGAAACAGTTTGATAATTCTTACGGCAAACCGCTTTTAATTTTGATAGAAACATTGCCAAAAGAACGCTTTATCAGCGAGCCGACTTTTGCCTTTTATGAAAACGGACAAGTAATTTTTCAAAAAATCATTGACGGAAAAGTGCGTTTTTTTGAGTTTGTAAATGACAGAGAACAGACCGAAAGGCTCTTTCTATCAATGTTTTACGGAATAAAAGAGTTTGACGAGATGCTTAATCAAAAGCCTGCCGTTTTTGAACAGGTACGCAATATAATTTTCGCTCGCCTTGACACTCTCAGGGAAATGCACGTCTACGGCAACCTCAGGCACGACAAAGAAGTGCGAACAAACGCGCCAAAAGATTTTTTGAAACTTTTTGACAGAATTCTGAAATATTCCAACAAAAAAGCATACGAATGGCTGCCCGAATATTTTGAAGTTTTGGCAGCAGAATGTATTGCTCCTACAAAAAATTTTGCAAAATGGAACAAAAATTGGGGAAAATTTAACGGAAAACGCGACGAAACAGCATACAGCATTTTTGTAGATAGAGATTATTTTAAAGATTTTTATAAATTTTTTATAAACTTAAAAGAAAAACCCGTTGAAATCAACGGTAAATTATATTATATTGAATATAGATTTCCATTTCCGAATTTATATTGACAAAACCTTAATTAATGCAGCAAAAATATGAAAAAAACCGTTTTCATTATCGGTATTTTGGCACTGAGTTTTACGGTGCAGGCGCAGGTGGTAAATAACGCTGCGCTGTGGGCAAATCTTGGTTACAGCAGTTTTTTGAACGGCGATAAGGCGTCAAAACCGCTCGGCAATGTCGGTGAAGGCATCGGCGGTGGCTACGAATTGTATGCAAACGGTTTTCTGCTGCAAATCGGCGGGGAATTTCAGCATCTTTCCTCCACAATGAAAATTGATGACCTGTACCGCGTCTATTCAATGATAAGCACCGACAACAAACTTTATGACGGTTCCTTTTATTTTCAGAAAAACCGCGATTTTCAAAATCTTGGCTCACTCGGCGGAGTGTTTATGCTCGGTTATCAGTCTGAAAAAAGTTTCTATTTTCTTGTCGGCGGAAAAGTTTTTTACAATCTTTTCAGCAATGCGCGCACTCGGACAACAGTTACCACAAAGGCGTATTTCGACAATCTGATAGGCGAAAACGATAATGGAATATTCAGCAATTTTCCCAATCACGGTTTAACAACAACAGGCAGAAAAATACAAGAAAGGCTTGAACCAAATCCTGTCAGGTACGCAGGGTCGATTGAACTCGGAATGCGGATTAACTCTTGGAGCGCACTCGGCGCAAGTTATCGGCTCGGTTTCTTTTGCGACTTCGGACTTGCCTCGCTAAAAAGAATAAATTATTCGGAAAATATCATAAATATTTCCAAAACGGAGGAATTTCAGCCTGCCCTCACAAGTTTCCTCACACACAACACCACAGACAACAACTCATTTTACACGCTTTTTACAGGAATAAAACTAACTGTGCTTTGGGGTTCGGAAAAAGGCAAATGCAAATGCTTGCAAAATATGAAATGGAAACATTTGCATAAAAAATAAAACGTAGAGGCGCAATTAACCACTCCCCTGCTTGACGACCTGCAACCCGCTTTTTCCGCCTTTCAAAAGTCCGCCTTGCGCCACAGGGCGCGGACAAGGTTAAAACAGGGCAAAAAAAAATTTCGTCTTTGTTTTGTTGTGTCTAATTTTTTTTGTACCTTTGCATAAAAATTAGTAATGGCGTATCGCAATATACCATTACATTAAAACTAATTAATATTATTATGAAAAAACTTATTTATTCATTTATGATTGGTACAACAATGTTAGTGGCGGCATCTTGCGGCTACGACAAAACAAATTCGGGCATCGCACTCGGAAATCTTGACACAACGGCAAATCCCGCTGACAACTTTTATCAGTACGCTTGCGGCGGATGGATGGCGGCAAATCCGTTGAAACCCGAACATTCGCGTTTTGGCACATTTGACGCTCTGCGCGAGCAAAGTCAGGAGCAGGTTAAGGAAATTATCAACGATGTTTCCAAACAGAAAAACGCTGACGGTACAGTGGCGCAAAAAATCGGCGACCTCTACGCTTTGGCAATGGACTCGGCACGTCTTAACGCGGAAGGCGCAAAGACAATTTTGCCTCAACTCGCTAAAATTGAGGCGGTTAAGGACAAATCTGAACTCACTCCGCTGCTTGTGGAACTGTTCCGCAACGGCATTTCGCCTTTCTTTTCGTTCTATGTTTATGCTGACGACATGAACTCAACAATGAACATTTTTCACTTAAATCAGGGCGGTTACAATATGGGCGACCGCGATTATTACTTCGATACTGACGAAAAAACGCAGAATATCCGCGAGAAATACGTTGAATTTATCGAAAAAATCTTTGTCCTTTCGGGTTATTCTGCCGAACAGGCAAAAGAGGCATCGGCTGCCGTTATTAAAATCGAAACTCGGCTGGCGAAAGTTGCCTCTACTCGTGTAGAACTCCGTGACCCTGTGGCGAATTATCACAAAATTGCGGTTGAAGATTTGGAAAAAAGGTCTCCTGCAATTCAGTGGAAATTATTTTTCCAAAATATTGGAATTAACAATATTTCCGAACTCAATCTTGCGCAGTTGAAACCAATTGAAGAAGTTAGCAAAATCATTGAAAATGAGGAACTTGCAACTATCAAATATTACCTCTTGGCAGATGTGATAAATAATGCTGCGGCGTATTTGAGTGATGAATTTTCGGCTGCAAATTTTGAATTTTACGGCAAAACCCTTTCTGGCAAAGAGCAACAGCGCGACCGTTGGAAACGCGCCGTTGATGTGATAAACGGCACGCTCGGCGAGGCGGTTGGACAACTTTATGTTGAAAAATATTTTCCTCCAAAAGCCAAAGAAAAAATGGTGCAACTCGTTAGAAATCTGCAAGTTGCGCTCGGTCAAAGAATTGACGGCTTGGAATGGATGAGCGCGGAAACAAAAATTAAAGCGCACGAAAAACTTGCAACTTTCCACGTCAAAATCGGTTACCCCGACAAGTGGCGTAACTATTCTGCATTGAAAATCAACAAAGAAAAATCCTATATGGAAAATCTTGTGGCTGCGAATAATTTTGAATTTGACTATAATATTTCAAAATTCGGCACAGAGGTTGACAAAGACGAGTGGCTTATGAACCCGCAAACTGTTAATGCGTACTACAATCCCGCCACAAACGAAATTTGTTTCCCCGCTGCAATTTTGCAACCGCCTTTCTTTAATTTTGATGCCGACGATGCGGTAAATTACGGCGCAATCGGCGTTGTTATCGGACACGAAATGACGCACGGCTTTGACGACCAAGGTCGCCAGTTCGACAAAGACGGCAACCTCAAAGATTGGTGGGTGGAGCAAGACGCTGTTCGTTTCAAAGAGCGCGCGCAAGTGATGGTCGATTTCTTTGACAACATTGTGGTACTCGACACAATTCACGCCAACGGCTCGCTCACTTTGGGCGAAAATATCGCCGACAACGGCGGTCTGCAAGTGTCGTGGCAAGCGTACCAAAATACGTTGGCGGGCAAAAAAGCCCCCGTAAAAATTGACGGATTTACCGATGCACAACGCTTTTTCCTCGCATACGCAACGGTTTGGGCAAGCAATATCCGCGATGCGGAAATCCTGCGCCTCACAAAAATTGACCCGCACGCGCTTGGACGCTACCGTGTAAATGGCGCGCTGCCGCAGATTGAGGCATGGTATGAGGCATTCGGCATAAAAGAGGGCGATAAAATGTTCGTACCGAAAGAAAAAAGAGTGGCGATTTGGTAAAAAAATGCGCGAAAAGTCGAAAGCGCAAATGATTTTTATTCCCTGTTATTGCAAAATAGCAGGGAATAAATAAATTTAATGTTAATCTGTGTAATTTGTGGATTAAAAAATAAAAAAAATGTCGAAAAATAAACTGAAAAAATTTGCCGAAATGGCGCAAATGAACAATGTGTTTGAATTGCCGTTGCAGAGTATTTTACAGGGCGAAAGGTGTGATTTAAAAGGTTTTTGGCGTAAAAATTTTTTCAAAAATTCTAATCCGCTCACGCTTGAACTCGGTTGCGGGAGAGGCGAATATACCGTTGGACTTGCAAAACTTTTTCCCGAAAAAAACTTTATCGGTATCGACATCAAAGGGGCGCGAATGTGGAGCGGCGCAACGCAGGCAAATGCTTTGGGTTTGACAAACGCAGCCTTTGTGCGCACAGATATTGGAAACCTTGGCGCGTTTTTTGCAGAGAACGAAATTGACGAAATATGGCTCACTTTCCCAGACCCACAAATGAAAAAACGTAAAAAAAGGCTTACCTCAACAGGATTTTTACAAAATTACCGAAATATTCTCAAAGATAACGGATTAATTAACCTCAAAACAGACAGCAATTTTCTTTTTACATACACCAAAGAGTTGATTGATAAAAATTCTTTGGTTGTAAAAACTGAAATTGCAGATTTGTACTCTGACGAAATTTTTACGCAACGCGCTGATTTACAGATAAAAACCTGTTACGAAAGTCAATGGCTTGCGCGGAATATTTCTATAAAATATTTGCAATTTATTTTGCCAAAAAATACTGAACTGCAAGAGCCTGAAATAGAGATTGAAATTGACGAATACCGCTCATACGGCAGGCAAAAACGCTCTGAACTAAATTTTAGCGCGTAATTTCTAATTTTTTTGTATCTTTCCACTATAAATTTTTTGGAGAATTTTTCTAAATTTTGTTTGTAATTGAAAATTTTATGCTATCTTTGCAGCGATTTTTATATTTGAAAATTTAATAATTTGAATTGCTTTATTCTAAATTTTCAAATACTCAAATTTTTAAATTATTTTTAAAATGTCAAAACAAAAAACTTTAAAATCAGAATTTACCTTTTCGGGTAAAGGGTTGCATACGGGAGTGCACACAACGCTTGTTGCAAAACCCGCTGCCGATGATTTCGGCATTGTTTTTTGTCGTGTAGATTTAAACAATAAACCGACAATTCCTGCGCTTGCAGAGTTTGTTTCTTCAACCGCGCGGGGAACTGTGCTAAAATGCGGCGATGCTGCAATTAGCACCGTAGAGCATTTATTATCAGCACTTTACGCTGCGGGAATAGATAATTGTCTTATAGAAGTTGATGCGCCAGAAGTACCAATTCTTGATGGTAGCGCAAAATATTTTGTAGAAAAAATCCGCGAAACAGGCATTGTGGAACAGGAAAACGAGAAAAATTATTTTACCGTTACCGAAAAAATGGTTTTTCATTCGGAAGATAAGTGCTCTTCAATAACAATTTTGCCAGATACCGAGTTTTCGGTGCAGGCTCTTATCGGCTACAACTCGCCTGTGCTAAACAATCAATACGCTGTTTTGGACTCGATGAGCGACTATTCCGAACAAATTTCGCCTTGCAGAACATTCGTTTTTGTGCGCGAACTCGAACCGCTTTTGAAGGCGAATCTTATCAAAGGCGGCGACCTCGAAAACGCCATTGTGATTAACGATAAGGAAATTTCGCAAGACGATATGCAACGCCTCGCCGACCTTATGGGGCAGCCTTGTCCAACCAAAAACGCTTTGGGATATTTGAACACCGATTTGCTGTTTGACAATGAGCCTGCGCGCCATAAATTGCTTGATTTAATCGGCGATTTCGCGCTTATCGGCAGACCTCTCAAAGGCAGAATTATTGCCGACCACCCCGGACACAAGGTCAATACCGCATTTGCGCTGCAACTGCGCCGCGAAATCAAAAAACGAGACGTGTTTGTACCCGCAATCAACCTCAACGCGCCGCCGCTAATGGACATCAACAAAATCAAAAAACTGCTGCCGCACCGTTACCCCTTCCTTTTGGTCGATAAAGTAATGGAAATAGGTGAGAATCACATTGTAGCAATCAAAAACGTAACTGTCAACGAGATGCAGTTTTTGGGGCATTTCCCCGAAGAACCTGTGATGCCGGGCGTGCTGCAAATAGAGGCGATGGCGCAGGCAATCGGACTTTTTGTGTTAAATCAATACGAAAATCCTAATGAATATTCGACTTATTTTATGAAAATAGACAATGTAAAATTTCGTCAAAAAGTTGTTCCCGGCGACATTATGATAATGCGTGTCGGGCTTGTAACGCCGATTAAACGCGGCATTGCAACGGTCAAAGGCTACGTTTTTGTTAATGGTAACATTGCCACCGAAGCCGAAATGATGGCGCAAATTGTAAAGAATAAATAGACAATCCGATAAAATTAAGTTAATTTTTTTCATTTTTTTTGTGGGAGCATCTTTTCTGAGAAGAAAAGATGCTTGATTTTTAATTATTACGAAAAATTTACTGATTGAAGATTTGGGGATTTTAATTTCAAATTCTCAAATTTTCAAATTGTATTTTTGTATTTTCAAATTTTCAAATTTTCAAATTAATTATTATGTGTTTGTGTGTAATTGAAAATTTTATGTTATCTTTGCATTTCAAAAAAATTTTACCCAAAGCAATGAAGTTAAAATCAATAATTTTCTCGGCAATAATTTTGTTTTCACAAAATATTTTTTCGCAAGACATTGAAAATCAATCTTTTGACAATGATATAGACAGCATAATAGTTCCGCCTGACTATGAAAAAGCGGTGGAAAATTTAATGAGCGGTTTTTTTCTTGACCGCTCATATTTTGACGAATGCAACGGCGCACATTCCACGCCCGTTTATTATGCCGACAGCGTTTATGTTAATCGACTGCAAAAACTTCCTTACGTTATAGATATGCCGTACAACAGCATAGTGCGCTCATTTATAGATAGATACGCGAAAAGTGTCCGTCAAGTCGGCTATATGGCGGGGCTTGGCGAAAGTTATTATTTTTCGATTTTTGAACAGGCTTTAGCAAAATACGGTTTGCCTCTCGAGCTCAAATATTTGCCCATAATTGAATCTGCGCTTAATACGCGGGCAGTGTCGTGGGCTGGCGCGGGCGGACTTTGGCAATTTATGATTGCAACAGGAAAGGTGTATGACTTGGAGGTAAATTCTTTGGTAGATGACAGATTCGACCCTGTGAAAGCCTCTGACGCAGCGGCGCGCTATTTGAGAGATTTGTATTCGATTTATAATAATTGGCATCTTGTAATTGCCGCCTACAACTGCGGTCCTGGCAATGTGGCGCGGGCAGTTAGAAAATCTGGCGGAAAAACGGCTTACTGGGACATTTATCAATTTCTGCCGAAAGAAACGCGCGGCTATGTGCCAATTTTTATCGCTGCAAACTACATTATGAATTATTACGCTTTGCACAACATTTGTCCAATTCAACCAAAGTTGTCAATTCAGATAATCGACACTGTATCAGTTACTTCACGCATTCATTTTGAGCAAATTGCGGGAGTGCTGAATATTCCGATTGACGAAATCAGATTTTATAATCCGCAATATAAGCGCGATATAATTCCCGGCGATATTAAAGAGTACAAATTGGTTTTGCCGTTAAATCAAGTTTCGGCTTTTTATGAAAATTTCGACTCTATTTCCGCTTACCGCGCCTCAGAACTTACCGCACGATTGTCGGTTATAGAGCCTGCGGGCTACTCCACGCAATCCGTATCAGGCAACGGTTCTTTAATTTATTACAAAGTGCGCAACGGAGATTCGCTCTCCAGTATCGCTGCCCGCTACCGCGTTACCGTTCCCAAACTCAAACGCTGGAACGGCTTGCGCAACAATTTTATTAAGACAGGGCAGAAGTTGAAAATTTACAAATAGGCACAAATGGGCAAAAGCGCAAATGGTGCTTTTCCTTTGCCCGCAATCTCGAAAGTTATATTTGGGACTTCTAAAATTTAACTTATTTGTAAATGCAAAAATGCAATTTGAAGATTTGAAAATTTGAAGATTTGAAAATGCAAAATGCAAAAATGCAATTTGAGGATTTGGAAATTTTAATTTCAAATCCTCAAATTGGCTTCTCAAATTGAATTTTCAAATCCTCAAATTCTATTGTACTTCGACTCTGAAAAAGAATCAAAAGAAAAACGGTAATTTTTAGAAGTCCCCATATTCTAAAATTGTTCTAAAATCATTTTTTCAATTTCTTTTACCGCGTCTTTTCTTTTGCCTGAAAAATTATTGACAAGAATTGTGAGTGCGTATTTTTTTTCATCTAAAAAAATATAACCTGCGTAACATTGCACGCGCTCAATACTGCCAGATTTTAACCGCGCTTTACCGTCTAATTTTGTATTTTTTAGAAAATTTTTAACCGTTCCCTCTTTGCTAACAATCGGCAGCGAATTTATAAAAACTTGCGAATTTTTGCTTTTTTTCGCCATATAAATAAGCAAATCGTTGATAAACTGTGCATTAACCGCGCTGTGAGGCGACATACCGCTACCATCTTGAATAAAAAACGCGGAAATGTCAAGCCCTTTGCTTGCCCAAAACTTTTTCACTTTTTCGATGCTTTTAGGTAAATTTCCCTGCATATTTTTTTCATCAATCGACAAAAATTTGAAAATATGTTCTGCAAACGAATTGTTGCTGAAACAGTTAGCACTTTTTATAATTTCCGACAATGGCGGTGAAAAGTGCGTGTGCGCCTTGATTACGCTCAGCGATTGGTGGCTGAGTGTAGTCGAAGCCACGCCCAAATTATGTATTCCTTTTTCCTCTAAAAAACGGCTTAACGCTTGCGCTGCGGTGAGTGGCGGATTTGGAATATCCGATTTTACCGTAAAATTTTCGCGGTTTGCCTCTAATGCGCCGAAAATCTGCCGTCTGTTATCATAAGGCGCGCCGTAAAAATATGCGCTGTCGCCCACATTTTTTTTGGAAACAAGATAATTTTCAAATTGGAGATTTTTTATTTTTGGCGAAAAATCCACAATTTCAGGTTTTGTGCCGACATCACCTGTACGGAAATTCACGCTCACTGTATTGTCCCATACCGAAAGCCCATAAACGCCTGCGCCGTAATAATTTGCGATGTCTTGCCAACTCCAACCGAAAGGAATTGGTTCGTTGTCGAAAATTCTGGCATCATAAGTAATATAGCCGTCAATTCTTGTTACGTTGTTTTTTTTCAGTGCGTTATAAAAATCGGCGAGAAAATCATTTTCAGGGAAAAATTTTGAGCCGAGTGTTGCATCTCCGCCTCCGCAGAGGTAGAGGTTGCCGTACAACACGCCGTTGCGGATTTCGCCGTCATATTTGAGCGTGGTTTGAAAGCGAAAATCCGCGCCAAGCATTTCGAGTGCGGTTGCGGTAGTAATAATTTTGCTCACAGATGCAGGGGTAAGAGCAAGGTTAGGGTTATGCTCAAAAATGATTTTGCCTGTTGTTAAGTCGCTGATTATAAAGCCGATGCCTGCGTTACGCAGGGGCAATCCTTGCGATTGCCCTGTTTGTTGGGTGGGTAGCGGCGAATAATTATTTGCACTTACGACCGACATATTTGTCAATAAAAAACAAAGAATTATAGATAAAAAAATTTTTAGATGTTTCATTTTGCAAAGGTACGAAAATTTTTGTATGAATTTTTTCAACGCTCACGCACTTGTGCTGCGCTATATCGGGCTTGCCTCCCTTTGCCTGAAATGTGATGTTGAATAATTAAGAGTTTGTTTAAATTTTAGACAAATATTGTTTATACCCTGTCATTGCTCGACCCGCAACCGATGACATGATGCTGCATTGTATTCCATAAAAGCGACAAAGTTTCTTAATATACAAAAATAATAAATTTTTTAGATAAATATACAGATATTCACAATAATTGCATTTTACAAAAATATAGAGAGCCTCTTACTTTGAGGATTGAATGTATCGTAAAAAAAAGTTTCTGACAAATTGCTGATTTATCAGATTTTTTTTGTACTTTTGCCATAATTTTTTTAAATACAATTTATGACAAATGGAACCTACGAGAATTCTTTTCATTACGCAAGAAATTTTTCCTTACACGCCCGAAAATTTCGTTTCTACAATTTGTAGGGAACTTCCCCAATATGCGCAGGACAACGGTTGTGAAATAAGGATTTTTATGCCCTGTTTCGGCAATGTCAACGAGAGGCGCAACCAATTGCACGAAGTTCAACGATTGTCGGGCTTAAACCTGATTATTAACGACACAGACCACGCGCTAATTATCAAAGTCGCATCTATTCAGGCGGCAAGAATTCAAGTCTATCTCATTGATAATGAAGACTATTTCAGGCGCAAAGCGATGGACAAAGACGAGAATGGACTAAGTTTTGAAGATAATGACGAGCGTTCAATTTTTTATGTGCGCGGAGTGTTGGAAACTATGCGCAAACTGCGTTGGACACCCGATATTGTGCATTGCCACGGATGGCTGACCGCCATTGCGCCGATGCTTATTAAAACAGCCTATCATACCGACCCGTTTTTCAAAAATTCAAAGATAATTTATTCTATTTATGATGATATTTTTGAAAATTTATTGGATAAAAATTTTTACAAAAAATTGATGCTTGACGGCGTAAAAGACTCGCACGTTAAAGCATTGAAAGCCACTCCTACTTGGGAAACGGTTACCAAACTCGCAATAGATTTTTCTGATTTCGTTGTTGAAGGTGAGAAGGGCGCAAAAAAAAATTTTGAGGAATATACTAAAAAGAAAAAAGTTCCGTTTATTCCTTATGACGACGATTTTAGAACTAATTACTATAAAATTTATCGGAAAATTTCGCCATTAGAGGAAGAGGAGGATTAAACATAAAACTACGAACCACGCAAACCTTACACGAATTGAAAATTGAAAATACGGGAAACCCCAACTTTTAACTTTCAACTTTATATTCGTGTGGTTAGTGGTTAAAAACAAATATAAACAAATGAAAAAAAATCTTTTCATAATTTTAATGATTTTGCCGTTGGCGTTTGCCGCTTGCAAAAAAGACGATGCAATGGGAATTTCAATTCAACCTGAGCAAGACAAAATAAAAGTAGTGGTTGATACTTTCTTGATTGCCTCTGAGGACTATCATATTGAGGCTATCTCGGCGCAGTGCCTTGATACGCTTTCTATGCTTTTGGGCGAATATTACAACGAAAAATACGGCACAACAAAGGCGGAACTTATTGTGCAAATCGCACCGCCAATATTCTCGCCAATATTCAATGGCGACACAATTTTCCCGCCAGACAGATACAATCCGCAACCTGATTCTTTGGTTATGCTGATGTTGTACAGCAAGCATTCTTTCGGCTCAAAAATCGAACCGTTTGAAATTTCGGTTTATGAACTTGACAACAGCGCACCCGACTATTCTACGCAATATCTTACAGATTTTGATATTGAGCAATTTTCCTCCTCTGCAAGGGAAAGTTTCCTGTTGGGCAGAAAAGTTGCCACTTCCATCGACCAAACTTTGGGAGATTCTATAACAACCGCATCGGGCTATGTGCCGTATATCAGATATAAATTTGACGATGTTTTTCGTGATAGATTTTTTAATATTGCTAAACAACAATTTGAAAACGAACAGCAGTTTTTAAATCAATTTAAAGGAATGTATATCACAACTTCCTACGGAAAATCAATAATGTTGTATCTCTGGGGAATTGACGTGAGGCTTTTTTACCACTACACTTACAAAAAAAACGGCGTTGATACTACGGTAACAAATTATGTGAATTTTCCTGCGAATAAGGAAGTTCGACAGTTGAATAAAATCACGCACGAGAATATTCAAAGCGTTATAAATAAGCGCGACAGCGTAAATTATATTAAAACAGGCGGAGGAATTTATCCAAAACTTAGCCTGCCGATTGCTAAAATCAACAAGCAGATGCGCGACAGTATCGGCGTTGTTATGAACGACAGCGCGGGACACAAGATTATCACTGTCAACAGTGCGGTTTTATCTGTCGAGGCGACTGAAATTGACTCAGCAAAAACGAACCGAATGCCTGTTCCAACACACGTTCTCTTAATGCCTGCAAATGAAGTTGAGAAGTTTGTAAAAGAGGGCAAACTCTATTTTGTGGGTGATTCCGCATCGGTTTATGCTGCTTACAATTCAACAACGCGGGAATATACTTTTGATGTTGCGAAATTGTTAAATTCAGTTTTGCGCGACAAAAAAAACGCTGATTTACAGACATTTGATATGATGCTCGTGCCTGTTGATGTGGTTACAAGCAGCAACGGTGCAGTATCGTACCACCCGCAAAAATTTATAGGCGCAGCCACAATCCGCAGTTCGCGCAGCCAATATTCGCCAATGAGGTTGGAATTGGTTTATAGCGGATTTTAGAACGTTAAAAACTAAAAATTAAAAGTTTTTTTTAATACTTTGTGGCAAAAAAAATATTTAACATATTGATATTCAGTTGGTTTGTTGCTTTGTGCGGATTTGCGCAGAGCAACGACAGCGTTTTTACAGATATTACCGACACCGTTGTTATTGTTCAGCAACAAACAAATATTGAAAAAAAGTCTGCTTTAAAAGCGAAAATTGAGGCGGGCAAAACTCCGTCTGCGAAATTTGATACTTTGGACAAAAAAAAGGATAAACCGCGTGAAATTTTTATTCCAAATCCCAACAAAAGTATGTGGTACGGGCTGCTTTTTCCTGGTGCAGGACAAATTTACAACCGCCGTTATTGGAAACTGCCCATTGTTTATGGCGGATTTGCTGCCTTCGCTTACGGAATTAGTTACAACGGCAAACTTTATAAACTTTACTCCAATGCCTACCGCGACAAAGCAGACACCAATGAAAATACAGACAGTTTTAAGAAACTGGAACGCGAAGGCAGAACTGTTTCAGAGGAAACACTGCAAACTAATATGAATAATTTCCGCCGCAGCCGCGATTTATGTATAATCGGCGCAGTGGCTTTTTATGCTATAACAGTTGTTGATGCCTTTGTTGATGCGGTTTTGGCTGATTTTGATATTTCTCCAAACCTGTCAATGAAAATTCACCCGACTGTAATTCCATCGCCAGATGAAATGTCGTTGGCAATGTCTTTCAAAGTGAATTTTTAATACGTTTGCCATGAGAAACTTACTGAATTTCTAAATATTCAGCAAGTTTTTTTTATCTTATTTTTTCCGTTTATTTTTTTTCAACGCCTCATTAATCAGGTATAAAATTTGCCCGTTGACCGACCGAAATTCGTCAGCCGCCCACTTTTCTACCGCCTGCATCGTGTCCGTATCGATACGCAGGACAAAAGTTTTTGTCTTATTTTCACTTACTGTTGCCACAGATTACACAGATTTATATAGATTTATAACTTCCTGAATTTCAACAGGTTTTTGAGTGCTGATTAAAATGCGTTTGCCGTTTTTGAGTTCGAGTTGCAAGCCTGTTTTTCCATTGATAACATAAGCGGTTTCGTTGAGAAATGATTTTTTAAAACCAAAAATTTTAAACATTTTCAACGAAAACAATTTTACTCGCACGCCCCAACCGCCGTATTCGCCGAGCGGACTATATTTTCTCAAATACGCTTTTTCAATATTTTCCCAAGCAAAAAAATCACCTTTTTTCACAATAATAGAAAAATAATTAACAAAAATGCCGTCTTTATTAATAATTGTTTTTAAATTTTGAAAAATAAATAACAATTCGCAAAAAGCATACACTGCCCAGCGAATATATACCTTGTTTGACAAATAGTGTGCCGTGTGGAAATACAGATAAATTTCCCCAAAAAACACTATTGCCAAAAAGACAATACTCAGCCACACCGGTAATTTTTGTTTTTCGTAAAATTCTATTTTTTCTGTCATAAAAAAAATTTTTTTTTGAACACTGATGACGCAGATTTAACAAGATTTTCACAGATAAAAAATCTTGTTAAATCTGTGTTATCTGTGTTATAAAGAGTTAATTATACAGCGTTCCCGAATTTACTATCGGCTGCGCTGGATGGTCGCTGCAAAGGACAACCATAAGGTTGGTTACCATCGCCGCCTTACGCTCCTCATCAAGTTCAACTGTGTGATTTTCAGAGAGTTTATCGAGAGCCATTTTTACCATTCCCACTGCTCCGTCAACAATTTTTTCCCGCGCTGCAATTATTGCGTCAGCCTGTTGCCTGCGCAACATAACTGCTGCAATTTCAGGTGCATACGCAAGATAATTCACTCGCGCCTCTATCACTTCGATGCCCGCAATCGCAAGTCGCTCGTTGAGTTTGCGTTCGAGAATTTCGTTGATTTCCTCGCCGCTGCTGCGCAAAGTCAGTTTTTCGTCTTCGCTCTCGTTGTTGTCGTAGGCATACATACCCGCCACCTGCCGCAGAGCCGCGTCTGACTGCACTTTGACAAAATTCTCGTAGGACTTCATTTTGTCCGCTACCACCATATTATTGGAAATAGTAGTGCTTGTCGCGTTGTCAATCTCGAAACTCGCCTTGCAGGTATCCACCACGCGCCACACAAGGACTTGCCCAATCATAATGGGGTTGCCCATTTTGTCGTTCACTTTAATCGGCTCTACGTCAAGGTTTCGCGCCCTTAAAGTGAGTTTTTTCTTGGCATAAAACGGATTTACCCAATAAAATCCGTCAGTTTTTACAGTGCCGCGGTATTTGCCAAAAAACACCATTACACGCGCTTCATTCGGTTCAATTTGCATAAATCCTGCCCAAAAAAGCGAATTGACAATTAAGCCGACAATCGCCAAAATAATGCACGAAACTAAACAAACGGGTGCGTGAGAGTTTATTCCAAAAATAAACAGTGCGACCATTGCAAAAAGGAATAAAAAATTAATAATCAGCATAAAAATGCCGTTTAACTTTGTGCCTTTAAATAATTTTTCTTTTAAATTTTCCATAAATATATAAAATTAGAAGTTAGAAATTTATAATAATTTTTTTTTAAAAAATCTGTGTAAATCCGTTTAATCTGTGTCATCTGTGTTCTAATTATATTCTCAAAAAATGATATTAAAATGATATTAAAATAATGGCGCAAAGGTACAACGTTTTTTTTAATAAACAAACAATAATTAAAACTTTATGATTATTTATGAATTTTTATTATTTATTTATACATGAAATCACGTTTGTATTTTTGAAAATTAATTTTTATCTTTTATACGACCCACAACCGCAATAACAAGGTATAAACAATCAAACAAGTTTGATTGCGCTCGCTTGCACAAAATTTGAGAGAATTAAAGGCGTTGTTGGATTGATAAATTTGACTTACAATATGTATCGCTACGAGCAAATTGTCCGCTTGCAACTACAACCAATTAAGGTTAAAAAAGTTAAATATCAAATGCTAAAATACTGATAGATAGATAGATGGAAATTTTTTACAAAAAAAGTACAAATTGTCAAAAATTTGTTATAAGTTTGCAGAAATTTTTTGACAGAGTTTTATTGGACTTTGGCTCTGTTAGAAAATCATAATGAAAAAATCAAATTTTAGAAGTCCCCTTTAAAACTGAAGAAAAATGAAAAAATTTTTATTTCAATTATTTGCTTTTTCAATAGTTTTTTTGTCCTGCACCACAAACAAAACTTCTGTAACAACATCATTATTTATTGATGTAGTACCTGAAAATCAAGCAGATACATCTCTTTGTATTATATTTCCAAATTGCTTTAAAATTCAGCAAGAGTTTCAATTCAAAAATTATTTGCAGGATACCATTATTTTGTCTTTGGAAAATTCTGATAATGGTTGGTTGAATGAGTTTTTATTTCAAAAAATTGAACTGTTTTCAATCGTTAAAAGCAAAAAAGATACTATTGCTTTCACTTTTTCTGAAAATAAAATAAAGTTTGCTTCGCCTGCAAAAAATTGCAAAATAGAAATTGAATATTACTATCAACCTGATTATGTGATAAATGGAAATTCAACTATGAAAGTGTCGCTAACTCGCGTTTCTTCAACTTGGCATTCTTGGTATTTTACTCTGCCAAATGTTAAAATTAAAAAAATTGAGTTCGATATGCCAGAAAACACAAAACTTATTACATCTTTACCTCAAAAAAATAAAAAACACAAAGTTTGTTTGGATTGTACAAAAATTTCATATTACGGTGTAACTTTTCTTGTATTAGAAAATCCATATTACGAAAATTTTACAGTTGAAACAGGAAAAAACAAAGTTAACATATTTGCTTTTAAAGGTACTCAAACTACCTCTGATACAACTTCTCTCTCTACAATGTATCCGCCCAAAGATACTGTTTTAGATATTGAAAAGTACAAAAAATATCTTTTACCAACTTTAAATATTGAAAAAATATTTGACAAGCATATTTCGATTGACATTGTTGATGGCGATGTAAGTATTAATGATGTTCATAAAATGGGTATGGGTTATCCAATTGGGAAAAATAACGGTTTTGTTGTTATGGACACATCGTTTTGGAACCATTCCGAAGGACTGCACGAGGTTATTCATTTATACAATAATATTTTACCAGACAGAAAAGATACCTCTTTTTATTTTTTCAATGAATCGGTAACAGAATTTTTGAGCGTATATTTTGCAAATTCGACTAATAATAAAAAAGATTCTATTTTTACTGCCAAACACACAAAATATAACGACAACAATAAAACTCGAAAATCTATTTTTAATGTCGTAGAAAATGTATTTTCAATATCAGACAACGACACAAAAAATAAGTATATAGGTGGAACTTACGGAATTGTTTATCTTAAAACACCATATAAAATTTATTTGCTTGCGAAAAGTGTCGGAGAAGATAAATTTATCAGTTTGCTTTCTAAATTTTATAAACAAGTAAAAATAAAAAACAGTTGTACTTTTCCTGATTTTCAACAATTTATGCTAAAAAATGGCGTTACGCAAAAACAATGGAATGATTTTATAAG
>JAISYF010000080.1 GCA_031270065.1 Prevotellaceae bacterium
CAATGGCGATTTTGCCCGATTGCATTGTCAGGTTGTTTTGCATCGCTGTTTCGATACATTCCTGCAAGGACTTTTTGACTTCCTGCGCTGAAATTTGCAGGGCAAAAAGCAGCGCGAATATTGTAATTATTGTTTTTCTCATTTTTGTATGAACTTTGATTTTAAATGAATTTATTTTTATTCTCCCGCTTTGGCGGGACAAGTCTTGTGTCCTCCCGCTTTGGCGGGACAAGTCTTGTGAATTTCTTTGTGCGCCTTGTGGTAAAAAAATTAACCACAAGGGACACAAGATTTATCCCGCCAAAGCGGGAGGTTGCACAAAGGGCGCTATAATTCATTTATAACTCTTTTTATTCCATTTTTAAATAATGCCGTTTCTGTCATTTTCTTTCTTTTTTATGCCTTTTTCACGGGTGGTTAATATCTTTTTTATTTTGAAAATTATAACTAAAACAATTTCTAAACAGACTGTAATAATGCAAATCAATGATTTTACCGTTTTTTATGGCTACCTGTTTCAAGATGGCTTCGCGCTCAAAGCCTGCTTTTTGCAATACTTTTTGCGAAGCGATATTGAAGTCAAAAACAGGCGCATAAATTTTATGCAATTGAAAATTGTTGAACGCATACTCCGCCATTTGTCCCACAGCCTTGGTTATAATGCCTCTGTTCCAATATTTTTCGCCTAACCAATAGCCTAATTCCGCGCTAATCCGTTCCACGTCTGTTTGCAGGACAATACCAATTCCGCCAACGGCTTTCCCGTCAACAATAATTGCCAAATTCACAGCAGGTTCAGGCGCTTCATTACACATCGTAATAAAATCTTTTCCATCTTTTTGCGAATAAGGGTGCGGAAAATAATCGCGGACATTGTTCCAAATACGAATATTGTTCGCATTTTCGGCAAGCGAAGCGGCATCGGAAAGTTTCCATTTTCGCAAAATAAAATCAGGCGTATTCATAAAATAAAATTAATTGTAATTATTTACTGTCAGTTTCAAATTTCCGTATTTCATTACTTATCAATTCTTTTATTTCTTTTTCGGGGAAATTCAGCAGATATTCCGCCACGCCAATCGGCTTATTGAAATCGCGCAGAGCAAGTTCAATATCCACTTTGCCTTTGTCGGCGCAAAGAATAATGCCGATTGAAGGGTTTTCATCGTCCTGTTTCATTTGCAGGTCAAGCAAACCGAGGTAATAGTTCATCTTTCCCACATATTCGGGCTTAAATGTTCCTACTTTCAATTCAATAGCGACAAGAGAATGAATTTTTCTGTTAAAAAACAACAAATCAACAAAATACTCTTCGTCATTATACGTCAAACGATATTGATTGCCAATAAAGGTAAAACCGGCGCCAAGTTCCAGCAGGAAGTATTTAATCTTTTCAACCAAAGAACGTTCCAACTCCCGCTCTTTGACAGGGTGTTTCAATCCAAGTACTTCGAGATTGTAGGTGGATTTCAGAATTTCGTCAGCCTGTTCCTGCAAATTTTCCGGCAAAGTGCGTGCAAAATTGTGCGTTTTAGTTTCCAAAACTTTGTAGCGATAACTGTCCGCTTTTATAAAGTTCAGTAACATATCGCGCGACAAACTGTTTTCATGAGTCAGTTCAACGTAATACTTTGCTTCCGCTAACGATTTTACTTTGCTCATTATTAATATATTGTGTCTCCAAGGCAAAAGTGCAACGCTGCGTTGCACTTTTGCGTCAGCCAAAGCGTAAAACTCATAGAAGTTTTTCATATTCCACAAGTTACGTGGCGAGAAGCCTATTGTATCGGGAAATTCCTGCTGCAAATCGGCAGAAAGTCGTTTCACCACGCTGCTGCCGTAACCTTTTTCCAGTTTTTCGGCAGAAAGTCGTTTGCCGATATTCCAGTACATCTGCATCATTGCAGAATTAATCCTGTGGGCAAGGACTACCCGCGTTGTCTTTATTTCGGTAATAATTTGCCGAAGCATCTCGCTGTACTGTTCGTGTTTCAATTCTGTTGTCATATTGCTTTACGTTTTTTTTTTAAAAATTATTGAATTTTTACAAATATTTTGTCGCTTCTTTTATACTTAATTTAGCCATTTTGTCCTTATTACATTCTACAAAATCTTTTACCCATTTGGAACTGGTTTTTGAATAATCCCTTAAACTCCAACCAATGGCTTTATTTATAAAAAACTCATTGCTACCCAAGTTATTACAGATGATTTTTGACAGCAGGTCAACATTTGTTTTTTCTTTTCTCAATAATTGGTGGTCTATGGCTATTCTTCTAATCCAAAAATCGTTATCTTTAGACCACTCTATCATCAAATCATCTACTCTGTTATCGGCAAGTCCGATATCGCCTATTATTCTGTCAAGACCGTCAATGGTATCCCACCACTGTTTGGTTTTTGCATAATTTTTAATTTTTGGAATATCTTCGTATTGTAAATATTTTTGCATAGCGGAAAGATAATCCATAACCAAATATTGAAATTCCCGATAATCACTTTGATAACACCGGTCTAAAAACTCCCAGTCAATACTTTTTTTCGCTTTTTCGGTTTTCAAAAAATCTTTATAGACAGTTTTTCTTACGGGCGCTACCAAACCGTAAAACTTAAACTGATTTCTCATATATTGAGCCATTTGAACGGCATTATCACTATTGCGATTTAACTCAAACTGTTTTTCTATTTCTTCAAACATAATTGTATTCATTTTGAAATATTTTTAATTTTTATGCCCTTTTCGGAGCGGTTAATTATTCAAAAATTCAACTCATAATTTGTACTTCTACCAGCCAAATTTTGCTTCAACGCGCCTATTTCGACTAATTTCTGCAAATCGCGAGTGGCAGTGGCTTTGGTTGTTTTGGCGATTGAAACATACTTTTTCGCAGTCATTCCGCCCTCAAAGCCATCTTTGCCTGCGTCAAGCATTTTGTTGATTGCTTTTGTTTGACGCTCATTCATCGCATTTTTATATTTGTCGAAAAATTGTGTTTTCTTGACGGAAAATTCCAAAATTTCTATCGCATTTTGTTGAGCATCAATCAATAATTGCGAAAAATAGAGCAGCCAACTGTTGATTTTCAACGTGTTCTGCACCTTTTTCAATTCGGCATAATATTGATTTCTGTTTTTTTCAATAGTTTGCGAAATTGACATAATAATTTGTCTGCCAAGCGATTCCGACAGGCATTTTTCGATTAAAGCCCTGCCTATACGTCCGTTGCCGTCTTCAAAGGGATGGATACTCTCGAAATACAGATGCGTGATTGCTGTTTTGACAATAATTTTAAGAACGTTGCCTTTGGTTTTGAAACCGTTGTACCACCGCACAAAATTTTTTGTTTCCTGCGGAACTCGCGCTGACGGCGGGGCTTCGTAATGCACTTTTTCTTTGCCCATCGCACCCGAAACAATCTGCATCGGTTCGTC
>JAISYF010000021.1 GCA_031270065.1 Prevotellaceae bacterium
ATTTAACTTTCGCAAGTATCTCAATTTGCTAACAATCAATATTTGTAGTTTTCGCCCGATAGGGCGTTACTTTCATAACCCTGCACAAACGTAGCGTAGCGAAGTGCAGTGCAGGGTAAGTAAGCCCCCCTTACATCAACTCCGTAGGAGTTGAACTTTATTGCCACACTGTTCAACTCCTACGGAGTTGATGTCGGGGAGGTATTTTGCTTCCGCAGGCTGCGGCTACCGCCTTACCTGCGGTTATTAAGGTACTGTCCCTTCGGGACAAAAACCACTAACTTTCTAATTACGAGCATCTTGCAAAATCACCGATTGCTTTAATTGTCTCAATATCAATGATTTAACAAACTTGCGAAAGTTTAATTAACAATTAATTTGAAAATTTGAAAATTTGAGGATTTGAAATTAAAATTCCCAAAAATTCAAATTTTCAAATTGAATTTTTGCATTTTCAAATCCTCAAATTTTCAAATTAATTTTTATGCGTTTGTCTATAATTGAAAATTTTATATTATCTTTGCAAAAATATAAAAAATTAGTAAAAAATGGAAATTTTAAACAGGTTTATATCGTGCGCAAAGGCTGATTTGCAAAGAATTGTATTGCCTGAGGGCTGTGAAATTCGCACTCTGATGGCTGCCGACAGAGTTATTTCGGAACAAATCGCAAACGTAATTTTGCTTGGCGACAGAGAAAAAGTTTTGGCAATCGCTGCCGAAAAAGGATTGAAAAATATCGAAAAAGCGCAGATTATCAACCCTGAAAACTGCGAATTTACTGAAAAATACACAAATTTACTCTACGAACTGCGAAAAAATAAAGGTTTAACGCAAGAACAGGCAGCAGAACTGGTTAAAAATCCGCTCTATTTTGGTTGCCTTATGATAAAAAACGGCGATGCAGACGGCGAACTTGCAGGCGCGCAAAACACTACGGGCAATGTGCTTCGCCCCGCTTTGCAGATAATAAAAACGCAGGCGGGCGTTAGCGTAATTTCGGGCGCGATGCTGCTTTTTAGCAAAGAAAAGCAGTATGGTGAAAACGGATTTTTGCTTGCGGCTGACGTGGCAGTGCTGCCCAATCCAACATCGGAAGAGTTGGCGCAAATTGCGATTGTATCGGGCAGAACAATGAAAAATATGATTGGTATCGAGCCAAAAATTGCGATGTTGAGTTTTTCTACAAAGGGAAGTGCAAGCAACGAAATGGTTGATAAAGTGGTGAAAGCCACAGAGTTAGCACAAACTCTTGCGCCCGATTTGCAAATTGACGGCGAACTGCAAACTGATGCCGCGCTTGTGCCCTCTGTTGGCAAGTTCAAAGCCCCAGAGAGCAACGTTGCGGGCAAGGCTAATGTGCTTGTTTTTCCCTCGTTGGAAGTGGGAAATATTGGCTACAAACTTCTTGAAAGGCTTGGCGGAGCAACTGCTGTCGGTCCTGTTTTGCAGGGAATGGCTGCCCCCATTAATGACCTTTCGCGCGGCTGCTCGGTTGATGACGTGTATAATATGATTGCAATTACCGCAAATCAGGCAATTGCAGCGAAAAAATAACGATTTTATTCTTTCTGAAAAAAATAGTAATTTTGCATTTTGATAAATTCAATAATAAAAATTAAATGTAACACAGAAAATTTTTTATGACCACAGAGCAACAATTTGATAAATCAATAGAAATTTGCAGGGAAATTTTTGTAAAAAAACTTTCCGACTACGGTGCGGCTTGGCGCATTATGAGGGCGCAGTCGGTTACAGACCAGATTTTTATTAAGGCAAACCGTATTCGGCAAATCGAAACCACAGGCATAAAAAAAGTTGATGAAGGCGTTTTCCCAGAACTTATCGCAATAGTAAATTACGCAGTTATTGGCTTGATACAGTTGAAGTTAGGGTATTCGGAAACGATTGACAAAACCTCCAAAGAGGCAGTTGAACTTTACGACCGCTGCCTTGCGGAGGCCAAAAACCTGATGTTTGCCAAAAACCACGACTACAACGATGCTTGGCGAATGATGCGACCGCAATCTTATACCGATTTAATCCTTACAAAAATTAATCGTACAAAAATGATTGAAGACCACGAGGGCGCAACTCTTGCATCGGAAGGCATTGACGCAAATTATTTTGATATGCTGATTTATGCTGTTTTCGGCATAATTCAACATCTTGAAAAAGAAAATAAATTTTAAAATTATGTTAAAAATAAACCAAAAAAGTATAATTTTTATGACTGCACAAAACTTAATCAAACCCGAACAAGCCCCAATTTTTAGAATTACAGGCTTGATACTCAGAATTTTATTCGGCGCAGTATTTGTTTTTTCGGGCTTCGTAAAAGCAATCGACCCGCTCGGAACGGCGTACAAAATGCAGGATTATCTGCACGCAATGGGCTTTTTACAATTCGACAACCTCGCGCTTGCGTGCGCAATTCTTATGATTGCAGCCGAATTTTCAATCGGACTTGCGCTGATTTCCGGCATAAAAGTAAAACTATTTTCCTGGGCTGCACTGCTTTTCATGCTATTTATGACTCCGCTCACGCTTTGGATTTGGCTAAAAAATCCTGTTACAGACTGCGGCTGTTTCGGCGATTTTTTGATAATCTCAAATCCGGCGACTTTTTGGAAAAATATTGTTCTTTTGGTAATAATTAACGCAATTATTTATTGCGAAAAATACCATAGACCATACCTTTCTCCACTGCCATCGTGGCTTATTTCGGCATCGTTTTTCGTGTTTTCCGCTTGCATTTCGCTGTATAGCCTTGTGCATTTGCCGATGTTCGATTTTCGCCCGTTCAAAATCGGCAACAATATTCCCGAACAGATGATAATTCCAGACGGCAAACCGCACGACGAATATAAAACCGTTTTTATTTACAAAAATAAAACCAGCGGTAAAGAAACGGAGTTTTCTCTAACAAATTTGCCATACATAGATACGATTAGTTGGCAAATTGATACGGCAAATTGGGAATATGTCGATTCAAAAACCAATTTGGTAAAAAAAGGCTACGAACCGCCAATTCACGATTTTAGAATTGAAAAAGATTTAGACGATATTACAGACGAGGTTTTAGAGGACACAAATTTTGTTTTTCTTTTCGTTATGTATGATTTAAAAAATACTTGCAAACAGCCGCTTAACGAACTCAATACTCTCTATAACAAATTGAATGACAAAGGTTTGCGTGTGCTTGCGCTTACCGCCTCGTTGGAAGAGGACATTGAGGATTTCCGCGCAAAATACGGCGCAGAATACGATTTTTGCTTTGTTGATGCTATCCCGCTAAAAACTGCAATCCGCGCCAATCCCGGTGTAATCGTGATAAAATCAGGTACGGTTATTGACAAATGGAATATCAAAGACAACAAAAAAGCGTTCAAAAAATTTGAAAAAAAATTTCTGAAATAAAAAAACTTAAAAAATAATACTATGGAATGGTTTAATTCTTTCGAACCCGCCTTGAAAATTTATTGGGCGGTGGCGTTGATTGCAACATTGGTGTTTGTAATTCAAATGGTTATCTCGTTTTTCGGCGGTGATATTTTTGACGATACCGATGTGGATTTGTCCTCTGACGGCGATGTCGGCGGGGTGTCGCACTTCTTTTCGGTGCGCAACCTCGTAAATTTTCTGCTTGGAGCGGGCTGGGGCGGAGTGTGTTTTTACAATTCTGTAGAAAACAAAGGAGTGTTGATTTTTATTGCCGTCCTGATTGGCATAATTTTTGTAGCAATCTTTTTCGGCTTGGTAGAAATCCTGCTTAAATTGCAGAAAGACAACACTTTCCGCCTCGAAGAAACCATCGGCAAAACCGCCAAAGTATATCTCACAATCCCTGAAAACCGCACAGGACGCGGCAAAATCCAAATCAGCATTCGCGGCTCAATCCACGAAATAGACGCAATAACAGCAGGCGAAAAACTGCCAAATGGCGCAGCGGTAAAGGTCGAAAAAGTAATTGACGGACAAACGGTGGAAGTAGAGAACTGAAAATTGTTAATATTCAAAAATACAATTCAAAAATACAATTTGAAAATTTGAAAATTTGAAGATTTGAAAATACAAAAATACAATTTGAGGATTCAATTTTAAAAAAATGTTAATAATTATCAATTAGATTTCGTATTTTGCATTTTCAAATTTTCAAATTGAATTTTAGAAGTCCCATTAAGATATGAAAAATGTTAAAAACCAATGAGGTTGTTTTGTTAAGAAAATCAGGTAAAAATAAAGTGCAGGTAACAGGAACATAATGAATACAAAAATTTAGATTAAAAACTATATAAATCCTTTAAATTTAATAAAAAAATGGGAAATCCTTTCTTTTTAATTATTATTGCCGTAGTTGTCGGCTTTATTTTGTTTATCTCTTTGATTAAGAGGTACAAACGTTGTCCTTCGGAC
>JAISYF010000153.1 GCA_031270065.1 Prevotellaceae bacterium
ATAAACTTTCATTATTTCTTTGCAAAAAGTATCTTTGCAACAAATATTTACGGCGTGTTCCGAAATAGATTTATTGTCATAATTTTTATATGTATCGCTCATTTTTAAAATAGCCTCTGTCATTAATTCAATATTTTCCATTTGTATCATTATTGAATTTTCTTTTACGGCAACACTATCAGGAATTACATTTGTGCAAACCATCGGCAACCCTGTACAAAGGGCTTCGAGTGTTGCCTGCGGTTGTCCTTCGGCTCGGCTCGGCATAAGGTAACAGTCGGCTTTCCAAAGTTCGTTGCGCACTCCGTCTGATGTCAATTCACCTGTAAAATGGAATTTATCTTTATGTTTCACTTTTTTCCAAAGTGTATTTTGAAACTCCTTTTTCTCAAAATTCTCGCCAACAACAGTAAGTTCGATGTTCGGATTTTGTTTGCATGCAGTATCAAAAGCGGGAATTAAAATATCATAACCTTTTTGAAAATAAAAACCATTTACAGTAACAAAATTGATTTTTTCCGCATCATTTTTTCTCTCTTTGTAATAAAAAAAATCTGTATTTATAACATTTGTAACAGGCGAAATTGGCACATCTTTTGTAAGAAAAGTTCTTATTTTCGGAATTTGCAATTTTGACACCGGCGTAATAAAATCTGCATTTGAATAAGCCGCCGAATAATATGGCGTTTCCCAATTTTTAAACTTGTTTCTTGAATATTCGCACAAATTCGACATTATACTAAAATGCTCGGTAATAATGTAAGGAATACCGTACTTTTGTTTAATTAAAAATGCAGCATAGCCTCCCCAAAGTGCAAAATGAGCGTGAATTATATCCGGTTTGCCATATTTTTTGATATATTTTTCAAATAATCTTACGGTGCGTTTTGCCCAAATAATATGATTCCACTTTACAAGTTTTGGAATTATGCGGGTAAAAAGGCGATAAACTTCCAAGCCGTCTTCTTTACTTATATAACTAAAATACGGCAACGTAAAATATTTTTTTCTAAATCCTCTAAGATTGATACCAACATTAGCCAAAACATTGACAATCAAGCCTTTTTCTTGCAGTGCCTGTGCTTGATTGCGCACAAACTGCCCACCGTGCGGAATATAAATAGAGGGCAACTGTAAAATATGTAATTTTTTTTCGTTCATACTTCTACTCTTTTAAATAAATATTTTTTAATAAAATACATTAATACTCTATAAATCGGTCGTTTATAAAACGCAAATTCGCCGCAATATTGTACTTTTTCGCCTTTTACGCCGTTTTTGAAAAGAAAAACACTCTGTTTTGAATGGGTTGAGGGACAAATTCGCCCACAATCATAAGTTTTAATTCCAATTTCAGCACAATATCTAAAAGTTTTTTCAAATAAAAAATACGATGCCGATTTTTCTCTACCCTCTATCGAGGTGACAGAAAGTATAGAATTTGCAAAATTATTTCTTATATAAACAATCAACCCTGCAATGCGTTTTTTATTTTCGTTTTCTGCAACAAAAAGACAAAATTTGTCGTCATTAAGCAAGTTTTTTAACATATTTGCAGTAAAACTTTCCGACAAATTTTTTCTTTTTACCATTTCATAATTCAGTTCGTAATAATCATTTATGTCCTGTTTAGTTGGATTGTTAATCGCCTTAAAATCAAGATTATACTGTTCTGAATATCGTAAATTTCTTCTCCAACTTTTATCAAATTCAATTTTCTTCTGTAAATTTACTTCTATTGTTAAAGGAGTTGAAAACAGCCCCACAGGTCTTAAATAACCTGCCTCGCGAATGCCTGTTTCATAGAGCGCGCTGTATTTTAGCGAAGAATTTACTTCTATAATATCAAAATCAGTTTGCGAGATTTCGTGGTAAAAAACACGAATTTTTTTGCTGTCAATTTCTGTCTCATTTCTCAAACATTCGCCTGCAATTTGCAGCATTTTCAGTCCAAATTTCCGTATCACATAACCCATACAAGCAATAGTTGATTTTTCGGTATTATCAACGAAAAACACAAAACGGCTCTCTTCGCTCGAACTGTACGCCCGCCACCCCTCGCTCTGCGTAAATGGCACATAGTCAAAGGTTTGCGTGATAGCGAAAAACTTATTTTTATCAATTTGTTGCATAAATTTTTTTTATTGTTTTTAAAACAGAAAAAACCTTTGAATAACTTTTTGAAATATTAAAATATGGAGTCTGTTCTGCGCCAAAATTTTGAAACGATTGCGCCACATTTTCTATCATACTTCCCTCAAAATCAAATGATTGCGTTTTGTCAGCAACAAATTTAATCGCCTCCCAAAATATTTTTGTAGAACTGCCGTCATTTCTAAAATCGGGGTGAATTGCCGAAAGCAAAGCATACGCACTATTTTTGTCCCAAACAAAAAATAATGCCGCGTGCAAATTATTTTCATTGTCTTTTAATGCAATAATTTTTCCTCTTTCGTACAGAATTGCCGCATTATAAGTTGATAAAAACAATTTTTGGGAATAATCTATTTTTTTGTTTTTTAAACACAAACAATGCGTATGAAATTCATAAAAATTTTCAGCAGAAAGCGAAAAATCAACTTTCAAATCACTGTTTTTTTTGATATGTTTTTGTTTTGCGTATGAAAAATTTTCAAAAATGGCATCTAAATCTGCAATATTTTTCAAAATATAAGTATATCGCGTTGTTTGTTTATAGCCTTTCCAGTAAAACGGCTGCCAATTTGTGAAAGAATAATGAAAATTTTGCGAATAATAATCAACTTTCAGGTTTTCGAGTTGCGCAATAAGATTGTCCATTATTTTTTTCTCAAACGAATAGCGTTTGTGCAGTTTTTGATTTTCAGGATAATCAATCCAAATGCCGTTGTACTGCGTGAGCGGCGGTTGTGAAATGATTTTGAAACCGTAACTTTTTCTTATATAATAAGGTAAAACAGCGATTATTTTGCCGTTTTTTTCATAAAAAAGCACATTCCATTCGCCGTCAATACACGCCGCATCGAGCCACCACGATTGCATAAATAGCGGAATATCAGGGCATTCTGCGCATAATATTTCATATTTTTGCCTGTTTGTCATTAATTTACAACCAACATTTTCTTTATTGCATTGCAACTGTTTCTTTCGCCACTTTTGTTTGTGATAATTACAAGATAAACGCCTGTGGAAACGCGCTGTCCGCCTTTGCGATTGCCGTCCCAAGTTACCATTCCGCCTTTTGAGATTGTTTCATAAATCAAATTCCCTGAGATGTCGGTAATTTTTATAATTGAATTTTCACAAAGTCCTTTTATTGCAACAGGTCCGTGATAGTTTTCCCGTACAGGATTTGGAAAAATATGCAATTCTTCTTTAAGTTTAGGGGTTTCACCTGGGGTTGTTGGCTCGGTAGAGTCCGATTGATAGGAAATAATGCCCTTGTCGGTGCCAAAAAAAACTTCGCCGTCTTTGTCTATTGCAATACTTCTAACATTATTGCTTATAAGTGGGCTATTTTCAGAGGTAAAGTGTAAAAGTTCTTGTGTACCGTCTTCGCTTACAAGGTACGCACCAGATGTTTTTGTGCCAATCCATTTTTGGTTGTCTCCATTTATTGAGATAACATTTATTTCTGCATCACTCAACATATAATCAGCAAGTCCAGAGCCGTCATTTTTGGGAATCTTCGGTCTTTGAATTGTATAATTGTCATAAAAAAAATTATGAGGATTAGACAGAATGTATACTCCTTTTACCCCTACCCAAAGAGACCCTTTCTTATCTTGAACCATACAAAAATAATTAGTAGTGGGGACAATATTTCCGTCTTGGTCTATAAATGAATTTCGGCGCAGATATGTATCGTCTGACACATCATCTAATGTTCCTTTATTGTCAAACGCAAAAACACCGCCACTGCGAACCCAAGCAATATATTTAAGGTTCGGATTGTCTTTGTCTTCTATAAAAGAGCCTCCCCAACCTAAATTTTTTATTGCTTCATATTGTTGAGTTTCTATCGTACCCATAACAGGCACACTGTTTTCTACAACAGAATTAAGATATTTTACACCATAAGGCGCATTATTAAAAAACCATAGTCTATCATTATTATTATCAAAAAGTACATCATAAACGGTATTATTGCCTATATTACTATTACCTGTATGGTATCTTAAAAATGGTTTATCATCACGAAATTCGTACAACCCTGTTCCCCAAGATGCCACAAAATAGTGCGTTTTGTCTTCTTTATCCACTGCAATATCGACAAAATCTCTGCAATTTGTAATTCCAAAAGTTTCTTGAATTTCCGAAACAGGAATATTTTTCCATTTATTATTTTCAAAAATAACAACATTGCCTGTTACACCTTTGCCAGCCTCCCATTCACGCCCGCCAGAAACGCCAAAAATTCTGCCATTGATATATTTCATTCTTGCCATAACATTTACCGCAGGTCCATTCGGCTTAAAAAACTCAGTTCCATTTCCTGCAAGGTTGGTTATGCCGAGTCCTTCGGTGGCGGCGGCAAACCAGATTTTTGAGGCTTTGCGGTCGTAAATCGCCATCTTCGGAACGGCTTGTGTATTAATCGTAAATGCCGTTGTTTCGAGTTGATATTTTATAAATGTGTCGAAAACAAAAAACAGCGCGCCGTCGTTGGTGCAAATGTTTGTGATGTTTGCAAGCGAAGTTTCCTCCTGCCAAAAATCATTTTCCAAAACATACACTTTTCCATCTGTTTTCAAAAGGTAAAGCCTTGAATTATAGGAGATTGCCTTTACATTTTCGCCATCAGGCAGATTATCAAGCGTTTCCCAATTTACATAATTCACAAGATTTTTGCCAGAAGTTGGGGCTTTGTAGATTTTATCAGCGGAAACGGCGTAAAAATTGTCGTCAAACACACTCAACGAGCGAACTTCTGCCATTGTAGCGTTTTCGCCGATAATGTATGTATCGCCAAACTCAAGCCGTTTGAGGTTGAGTTGCACGATGCCAAAAGGCAGGGCAAGATAGGCAAAATCGCCGTATAAAAGTATGTCATTGACGTTTTTCGCGGCGTTGATATTCTTGCGCAAAAGGTCGTTGAAATTGATAATCTGCCCATTGTCCATAATAATATCAAGGTTGCCGTTTTCGTAGGCAACCAGCAAAATGCCGTTTTCGGCAGAATAGGCGATATTCGCAACATTATTGTCGCTCAGACCCTGAATTTTCGAGTAGGTTTCAGGCTCTTTCGACAAATTGGTTTTATCAACCGAAAACAATGCGCCGTCGCTCACAGCATACACTTTGGTGCTGCCGACTGCGATTTTCGTAACGCTGTTATACGCCAAATGCGTGCGCCAACTGCCAATAGCACGCGCTTTTATGGGCGTGCTTATCATTATCACAAGAATAAATAATGACAAAAATTTTAAATTTTTCATACTTTTTTAAATTTTTATTTAAACCACAAAGTTACACAAAAAATTTATTTTTTGATTTATATCCTTTTTGATTTATAAAATATTTATTATCAATGCTTTAACTATTTTTTATATTTAAGAACACAAAGAAAATTATAAATAAATTTTCCAAAATTTTGTTTTTTTTGCGTCCGTTGTGGTTAAAAATATTTATTTTGCTAAAATAAATTCGTGTTTTTGTAAATTTGCTTTTTTATCTAAAATCAATTTTTTTGCCTCTTCCACGCTCAAATCTTTTCCTGCGCAGACAATAATATCGTCAATTACAACGGCGGGTGTTTGCATAACGCGGTATTTGAGAATTTCCAACACGTTGTCAATTTGCGCCACCGATATTTCACCGTCAATTTCCGCAGCGGCTTTTTTTACATTCTCAAAAGTTGCGTTGCAAGCCGCACAACAAGCACCTAAAACTTTGATATTCATATTGTTATATTTCTTTTACACACAAATTATACTATTGTGCCGTAAGTAAAAGTTACTGTATCATTTTCGTTAAATAATGGCAACAATAATATTTTTTTAATTTTACAACAAGTTCTCCATTTTCACTGTAACTTTTGTAATTTTCATACATTAAAACATTCTGTTTCAGTTGTTTATCTGTTTGATTTTCGCAAGAAAACAACGTAAAAAACCCTTAAACCCATTTTTTTGCAACAAAAATATTGTAAATTATCTTTAAAAAAGAATTTTAAAAACAGAAAAAATACTTTTCCCGCTGCCGTTTACGCCAATGAGAATATTAATCGGGGTCGATTCGATTTTTTGGTCGCGGATTGATTTAAAACCTTTTATTTCAATGTAATCCATATTCTTTTTAATTCATAATTACTTAAACATTTGCACATCGCACAGCATTTTGTATTGTCCGCCGAGCGCGAGAAGTTGGGTGTGCGAGCCGCGTTCAACGATTTCGCCGTCATTTATCACGCAAATTTCGTCTGCGTTGCGGATTGTGCTTAGGCGGTGCGCAACAACAATCGAAGTGCGGTTTTGCATTAAATTATCAAGCGCGTTTTGCACGAGAAGTTCCGATTGCGTATCAAGCGCGGAAGTTGCCTCGTCAAGAATTAGGATTGGCGGATTTTTCAAAACTGCCCGCGCAATGCTGATTCTCTGTCGCTGTCCGCCCGACAAACGCCCGCCTCGGTCTCCGATATTGGTCTGATAACCGAGTTCTGTTTCCATTATAAAATCGTGCGCATTTGCAATTTTCGCCGCCGCAATTACCTGTTCCTCTGTGGCGTTTTCTACGCCGAAAGTTATGTTGTTGTAAAATGTGTCGTTAAACAAAATCGCCTCCTGATTTACGTTACCCATAAGTTCGCGCAAATCCCTCAAATTCAGCGTTTTAACATTTTTTTTGTCAATCAAAATTTCGCCCTCCTGCACATCATAAAAACGCGGAATTAAATCCACCATAGTCGATTTTCCCGAACCCGAATGCCCGACAAGCGCGATAGTTTTTCCTTTTTTTATTTCTAAATTAATATTTTTTAAAATCCATTTTTCAGAATATTTAAACGAAACGTTATTGAAATTTATTGTGCTGTCAAAATTTTTTATCGGTAAATTTTTGCCCTCGACAAGCGGATTTTTCGTACTCAAAATATCATCGACACGCTGCATCGAAGCCATACCTTTTTGCACGCTGTACATTGCTTTTGAAATGTCTTTGAAAGGCGGCACAACGTTGTAAAAAATCACCAAATAGTAGATAAACGTGGGCGCGGAAATGCCGCTCGAATTGTCCAAAATCAAGTGTCCGCCGTACAAAAGCAACGTGCAGATTACCATCGTTCCCAAAAATTCGCCGAGCGGGTGCGCCAAAAGATAACGATTATTAATTTTAGTAAAAGTTCGTTTAATTTTTTCGTTGATTTGTGCAAAACGATTTATCAGTTTTTTTTCTGCATTAAACGCTTTCACAACCCTAATTCCGCCCAATGTTTCCTCAATTTGCGACAACATTTCGCCCATTTGCCGCTGTCCGTTAAGCGAACTTTTTTTGAGATTTCTACCCACATTTCCAATCACATAACCGCTTAACGGCAGCAAAATTAACACAAAAACTGTTAATTTCCAACTCAACACAAAAAGCGTGATAATATAGACCAAAATCATTACCGGATTTTTGAAAATCACTTCGAGCGAACTCATTATAGAAGCCTCAATTTCATTGACATCGCCTGTCATTCGCGACATAATATCGCCCTTGCGCTCGGCGTTGAAGTAACCGATTGGCAGTTCGGTGATTTTTCGGTAAATTTTATTGCGAATATCGCGCTGAATACCCGTTCTCACAGGCACCAGAGCCATTGACGAAAAATATGACATTGCAGTTTTGAGCAGCGTCATCGCCACCAAAAAGCCCGCGAGCCAACAGAGCGCAACCCACGCGCCGCTTTTGTTAATCAGGGTTTCAATCAAATTCATTACGTTACTTTGCAGGCACACCATAAATTCGGCGATTGACGAATAATTCCACCCGATAAACTCGTGCCTTTCGGTTTGTATTCCGAACAGAATTTGCAGTATCGGAATTAGCGTTGCAAAGGTAAACAGGTTAAAAATTGTGCTAAAAAAGTTGAAAACAAACACCCACCACACATATTTTTTATACGGCGGCGCAAAGCGTTTCAGCAAAGTAAAAAGTCCTTTCATTCAAAAATTTTTTCATTAAATTTTAAACTGCAAAGGTACGAAATAATTATGAATTATTTTATTCATAATTATTTCAAAAATATAATACTGCCCGAACTCAAAATTTTTTTATAACTTTTGGAGTTGAATGTATACATTTTTTGTACCTTTGCAATCAAATTTTTAACAAAAATTTAACATAGCAAAATGAATATACCCGAAAATTTTAAATTTGAAACACAAGCAGTACGCACGCAGACAGAGCGCACGCAGTTTCAAGAACACTCAACGCCGCTGTTTTTGACATCAAGTTTTGTCTTTGACGACAGTGAGGAAATGGCGGAAGTTTTTGCCGATAAACTGCAAAAACACTCTTATTCTCGCTATACAAATCCTAACGTAAGTGAATTTATAGAAAAAATGGTTAAACTTGAATGTGCTGAGGCAGGTTACGCCTATGCATCGGGTATGGGCGCAATTTTTTCTACAATGATGGCTTTGCTCAATTCGGGAAACGAAATTATATCCTGTTCGAGCATCTACGGCGCAACGCACGTTCTATTTTCTGCAACCCTGCCGCGATGGGGCATTACCACTAAATTTTTTGATATTCACTACCCCGAAACAATCGAAAAACTGATTACGCCGAACACAAAAATTCTGTACGCTGAAAGTCCTACAAACCCCGCTTGCGACTTGATTGACTTGCGGCTTTTGGCAGAAATAGCGCACAGGCATAACCTTATTTTTATCGTAGATAACTGTTTTGCAACGCCCTACGTTCAACAGCCGATGCTGCTCGGCGCAGATATTTCGCTGCATTCCGCTACAAAATTGATTGATGGACAGGGACGTGTTTTGGGCGGTGTAGCAGTTGGAAATCAGGAACTTATGGACAAAATTTACCTCTTTTCACGCGGTGTCGGGGCAACGCTCTCGCCGTTTAACGCTTGGATTTTGTCGAAAAGTTTGGAAACGCTTGCAATCAGGGTAGAACGCGCAAGCGAAAACGCGCTGAAATTGGCGGAATTTTTGGAAAAAAACAAAAATGTACTGTCGGTAAAATACCCGTTTTTGCCTTCACACCCGCAATATGAACTCGCCAAAAAGCAAATGAAAACAGGCGGAAATATGGTTGCTTTTGAGGTAAAAGGAGGCAGAGAGGCGGGCAAAAAATTTCTTAACACACTGAAAATGTGTTCTTTAACGTCAAATCTCGGCGACACCCGCACAATTATCGTTCACCCAGCCTCCACCACGCACAGCAAACTTTCAGCGGAGGCACTTGCCGAAGGTTTCATTACCGAAGGAATGATTCGCGTGTCGGTCGGAATTGAGCATATCAGCGATATTATTAATGATATTGAGCAGGCGTTAGCAGCAATATGATTAAAAAGTATGCTTTAATAGGAAATCCGCTTGCGCAAGCGATGTCAAAAGAGTTTTTTGACGAATATTTTGCAAAAAAAAACATTAATGCTCAATACGAACTGCTTGAATTAGAGGAGATTAACCATTTTCCAAGAATTGCGGAAAGCGGCATTTTTTCGGGTTTTAACATAACAATTCCTTACAAAGAAAAAATTATTCCTTTTTTGGATTTTTTAGATAAAACAGCGGAAAAAATCGGCGCAGTAAATGCAGTAAAAACAAAAAACGGTAAGTTAATCGGCTATAACACAGATGCTTACGGTTTTGAAAAAGCAATTTTACCATTGCTCAAATCAGAACATAGAAACGCCTTAATTCTTGGCGCAGGCGGAGCAGCGAAAGCGGTAAAATTTACACTCAAAAAATTGGGGATTAACTCGAAATTTGTTTCCCGCAAAAAGTCTGAAAATAATCTTTGCTATGAAGATTTAAACGCTCAAATACTTGAAAATAATACAGTTATAATTAATACAACGCCTGTCGGCGCAGTGCCGAATGTGGAAAATTGTCCGAATATTCCGTATCAATTTCTCACGCAAAACCACCTTTTATTCGACCTGATTTGCAAGCCTCAAAAAACGCTTTTTTTGCAAAAAGGTGAAAAAATGGGCGCAAATATCGAAAACGGATTGAAAATGTTTTATGGACAGGCTATAAAATCGTATAAAATTTGGCAAACGTAAAAAATGTATAAGCAAAAAATTTTTAATAAATACCCGCTATACATAAGCATAAATGCGTTTTGAAATTTATTTGTGTTAATTTGTGAAATATATGGAGAAAAAAATATTTTTTTATTCCGCAAAAAATTATTACCTTTGCAGCCGAATTAAAAAATGAAAAATAAAAAAAATTATATATGTTACTGCTCAAACTCAATATATTGCAAGATACGGCGA
>JAISYF010000002.1 GCA_031270065.1 Prevotellaceae bacterium
GTAAATTCTCTTACTAAATCATCCCAAATGATTTGCAGCAACTCCTCTTTTGACGTGAAATAGTTGTACATCAGCCCCTTGCTAATTCCCGCTTTCTTTGCAATCTCGCTAATAGAGGTAGTCTCGTAGCCATTTTCGGCAAAAAGTGAAAGGGCTGTCTGTTTAATCAGTTGACGCTTTTCATTGCGGATTTTTTCGTATTGCACTTGTGTTCGTGGCATAATATATTTGTTTTTCAATTACTTACAATTTTATTGTTTATTTTGTTTTGACTGAACGGTCGGACAAAAGTACAACAAAGTTTTGGACTGACAAAATATTTATATATATTTAACCTTATTTAATAATAAATAAGAAACATAACAAAAGAAAAAGACAGTGTTTTAATTGTTGGTGCAAAATTATAAAATATTTCTTTATAATATTAGTTGTTATATGACTAAATTATTGTACCTTTGCATAAAAAAAGTCAAATTATGAATAATTTAGGTTCAAATATTAGAAAAGAACGTGAGAAACGCGGCTTTTCGCAGGAATACGTTGCCCAAGAATTAGGCATAAATCAAAGCTCTTATGGCAGAATTGAACGCGATGCGTCAGGTGTTACGGTAGACAGACTGTACAAAATTGCCGAAGTTTTGGATGCCGATATTACGAATTTGCTTGATATTGGCAAAAAAACATTTTCAATAATCAAACGAATCAGGGTAATGGTTATGTGGAAACAATCAACAACGACTATAAAACTATGGTTGAAGAGTTGAAACAGGCTTACGAAAAAATGCTCGTAATAAAAGACGAACAAATCGCTTTTTTAAAAAGTATGCTTGAAAAAAAGTAAAAAAAGCGCGTAAGCAAATGGAGAATTTAAAGTTGAAAAATTATATTAGGAATCAATCTCAATAAAATTTCAACTCTTGATTTATTATCTGTCAACTTTCACAACGTTGTTGACAGGTAATAAATAATTTGAATTTATGCGTTTTTTTACTAAAAAAATTATATCTTTGCAGTTCTAAACTTTTAACTTTTAACTCAAAAAAAATGGTTAGTTATCATTGTGAAAATGTAAAAATACCGAAAATCAACCGCCGTGCAACTACGGTATGGATTAAGGCTACGGCTGCGGAATACGGCAAAAAAACAGGTGAAATTGCGTACATTTTTTGCAATGACGACAAAATTCTTGAAGTCAATCGGCAATATTTGCAGCACGATTATTTTACAGATATTATTACTTTCGATTATTCGGAAAAAGAGATGATTTCGGGCGATATTTTTATTTCGCTCGACACTGTAAAATCCAATTCTGAACAGTTTAATACACTCTACGACAATGAATTGCGCCGCGTAATGATTCACGGTATTTTGCATCTTTGCGGGCTAAAAGACAAATTGCCCCAAGACGAAAAAATGATGCGCGAGGCAGAAAACAGGGCTATTTTACAGCACAAAAATATTGATTATTAAAAATTTTTCGGCATTGTTAAATTAATATAGAAAAAAACTATACAAGATTAACAAGACCACGTTTTTTTACTGAAAAAATTAACCTTTTTTGAATAATATTGTCAATATCAAAATTATTTGTAACTTTGCAGTCTTAAATTTAATGTCAATAAAAAAACAGTATTCTAAATGTTAATCAATCCACAGAATATTATCTTTATAAACCTGATATTTTGCGTGCTAATTAGTATGCTATTTTTGCGCAAGTCGTTGATTATAATATAGTTAGCCCTATCTAACATTAATAATTTTTTTAGTTGTATTAAAAAAAATTTCAAACACACAATAGTATGGAGAGTTGTTGGCTTGATAAATTTGACTTATAATATGTGCCGTTATGAGCAAATTTTTTTGTCTGCAATTATTGCCAATCAAGTGTTAATAGAGGTTAAATATTTAGAATTAAAATACTGATAGATAGATAGATAGATAGATAGATAGATAGATAGATAGATAGAGTTTTTTTGTGAAAAACATATAATTTTACAAAAATTTGTTGTAATTTTGCAGCGATTTTTTAACAGAGTTTTTATTGGACTTCGGCTCTGAAAAAAAAATCAAAAGAAAAACGGTAATTTTTAGAAGTCCCCTAAAATTAAAACACACAAATAATTATAATTATGCAAAAATTTACAATTTTATTAATTTTCATTCTTTTTACAAGTTTGCAAGCATTTGCACAACTTGTCCCACAGGAAGATTCAAATGAAAAAGTCGGCTTTGTAAATGAGGCTGGGCAGTATGTCATCAAAGCGCAATTTGATGATGCGGGAAATTTTGATAACGGAATTGCCCGAGTGCAAAAAGGCAGCAAATACGGATTTATCAATGAAATTGGCGAGTATGTTGTTAAGCCGAAGTATTCGTCTGTGGGCATCTATAATGAATTTGGCTTGGCAAAAGTGTCGGTCGGTGGTAAGAATAATTCGCAAACAGGCGAATTAGACGGTGCAAAGTGGGGTTTTATAAACCGCAGCGCGATTGAGGTTATTCCGCCGAAGTATTCTGTTGCTGGCGAGTTCGGCGAAAACGGCATTACTTATGTTGCTGTCGGCACAAAAACTACTTACAACTACGTCAATGGAGAGTCTGTTCAGCGCACTGTTGGCAAGAAAAAAGGCTTTATCAACAAAGACGGCGTGCTGCTGACAAAAATTCAGTATGATATGGTGCAAACCAATTTTACTTACGGCAGAGCGATGGTGGAAATGAAAGACAAAAAAGGCTACATCAACGAGCAAGGACAAGAAGTTGTGCCGTTGAAATATGATGTGGCTTATAGTTTTACAGACCTTTTGGCTGCTGTTGCTGTAAGAAATTCCAAAAACACATATAATTGGGGATTTATTGATACTGACGGAAACGAGGTTGTGCCTGTTTCCTACGAACATCTTTATTTGTTCTACAATGGAATTGCAGCAATAAAACAGAGCGGAAAATGGGCTTTTATCGACAACACAGGAAAAAATTTGACAGATTTCGTTTATTCAGATTTGATACAATATACAGATATTCCGTTTGTTTATGTTACCAAAGACGGTAAAGCGGAAAGTTTCAAAATTAAAAACGGCACGTGGGGCTTAATGAACAACAAAGGCGAAATGCTTACTCCGTTGAAATACACTGATATTAAGCCTTTTAATAAGGTAAATCTTGCAATGGTTTCCAATGGCGAATACTGGGGCTGGATTAATAAAAAAGGCAAGGAGGTTATTCCATTGAAACACAGCGGCGCAATAGATTTTCAAGACGGCATCGCGATTGTGCTTAATAACGGAAAAATCAATTATATTGACTCGCTAAATAAAATACTGCTCAAAACCGACTACATTGATGCGACAACATTTGAAAACGGAGTTTCCCGCGTAAAAAACAGCGAGGAAAAATGGGGCGGAATTGATATTAAAGGCAAAACTATCGTGCCTTTCTTTGCAGAAAACGCAACTGAGGTAAGAAATATTATCGAACAGTTTTACATCAGAAAACAGAAACCTCTCACGCAAAGAGATGTAAAACTTTACAAACTTTATGAGAGCAAAGAAATGAACAAATTTAAAATTGTCGATACTATTCCGCAAGATATGTGGGACTATTAATTAACGGTTAATCAAATATTCAAATTATCAAATCATCAAATTAACTATGAAAAAATATACAATAATTATAGCATTAATATTTTCGGTAATAAGCAGCAATATTAATGCGCAGCAAGAAGAAATCAAATACAGGCGCAGTTCGCTTTATTCAGTTTTGATTTCGCACCCGTTTCAAAAATTTCATGAAGAGATTGACAGCGTTTTTCTAAAAATTCCTATTCCTGAAAAATACAACAATCACGATTTGAGCGTAAAAATAGTGTCATCTGACCAAAAAAGGCAGGAAAAAGAGGAGATTATAAAGCAATTTATAGACAGAAATCAGATTGCGCGCCGTTTGGTTGCGCGCTGGTTTGAGCGCGACCCAGAACTCGGTTATTTTTTTCTTGATTTAATCAAAGACAGAGGTCTATATGACGCAACGGTTACAGACGTAAATATTGCAAAAATGTCGGCTCGCGGCATCGCTCAGTTGGAAGATGCGGGCGAGGAGTTAATCGGCAATACTTTTATGCTGGTTAATGATATTAAATATATTGACAAAAGTGAGGGAGCAGCGGCGGGAGGCACAGCATTAAGAATATTCGGCGCAATTCTTGGCGCAGCAACTGGCAGCGATGCACTGTCAAACGTAACAGATTTGGCTGCAAGCATTGTAGAATCTATCAAAGGTTTTAAGGTTACGGTAACTTCGTACCTCTATCAGTTGGAGTGGAACGAAGAGGTTGCCGCCACGCTCTACGACTCATATTATATAACCGAGCAGGATTTTGATGCTGCCAAAAAAAAGGCTTTTGATGCCGACAGTAATCTTTTTAAAATGAAATATGTCGGAAAACAGGTTGTAAATAGCGGCACAACTTCTGTAATGGGCGTAAACCTCGACACTCCCTCCGCAATGATACGCAAGGCTTGCGAGCGGTCTATCGACAAATCTATCGTTTATTTGCAAAGAACCTACGATGAATTTAAAGTAAAAACGCCTTTATATTCCACTGAACAAACCATCGAAGCAAAAATAGGTCTAAAAGAAGGGGTAACCGCCAATTCTAAGTACGAAGTTTTGCAGCAAGTTATAAACATCAAAAACGGCAACGAAAAAACTGAGTACAAGCGAGTCGGCATTATAAAACCAATCCCTAATAAAATTTGGGACAACCGCTATATGGCAATAGAAGAAAAAGCCGAAAATGCAAATTTAGACGGCACAGAATTTAAAAAAATTAGCGGCAGCGATTTTCAAGTCGGAATGTTGATTAGAGAAATAAAATAAATGTTTTCGTTGTTTGTCAGAAAAAATAATTACTTTTGCAAAAAAAAAAATATTCCAAAAAAATAATTACTAATTAAAATCTAAACACAAATGAAAAAATTTTTAATTTTAGCAATAATGATGGTTTTCATAGCGGGAACAACTTCGGCAAAAAAGCCGAAACAGGAAAATATCCGCTATGATATTGAGTGCGCGGGCAACGGCTCGCAAGGGACTTACCTTGTAAAAGTGTGGGTTTATACTAAGTCAAGCAAATTGACATCAGAGGTATTGAAAAAATATGCCGTTCACGGTGTAATTTTCAAGGGTTATGCAGGAAAAACGAACTGCGCTCAGCAGAAACCGCTTGCCCAATCCCCTGTTTTAGAAAGTGAAAGAGCAGATTTTTTCAATGCTTTTTTCAACATCGACAAGGCGTATTCTAAATATGCTACCGAAGTGCAAGGCTCAACCGAGCGCATCAAAGTAGGTAAAGAATACAAATACGGCGCAGTGGTTTCCGTATCTAAGGATTTGCTCCGCAAAGACTTGGAGGCAGCAGGCATTATTCGCGGTTTGTCTGGTGGTTTTTGATTTTTTTAACAATTTAATTTTAATGTAACAATGAAAAAATTTAGTTTTGTAATCGTAGGAACTTTGTTCTTATTGATGTCGTGCAGAACGACAACGCCTTCATTCTATCAAAACGAAACGCAATGCTTGGGCGTAGAAATGGACGGCTCGCAAACATTAGTTGCTTGGGGCAAAGGCAGGTATTGGCAAGACGGTGCCGACCAAGCCAAAAAGAACGCTGTTCGCGATGTGATTTTCAAAGGACTTCTTATCGGAGCGGACAAAAACGGCTGCAACGAAAAACCTTTGTTGCTTGAAGTAAATGCTCGTGAAAAATACGAGGACTATTTCAATGCCTTCTTTAAAGACGGCGGCGAATACAAAAATTTTGTATCTCTTAAAGACGAGCGTATCGGAAAACGAATTTTACGCAAACGCAACTCACGCAACCAAGACGAAACAACCTATCGCATTGTTGTTCGCGTTAAACGTGCTGAATTAAGAGAAAAATTAATTAATGACGGTATTTTAAAAAAATAAACGATTATGAAAAAATTAATTCTAATATTTGCAACTGTTGCAATATGCCTTGCGGCGCAGGCACAAGAGGCGAGAGCGAAAAAACCGACTTTGATGGTTATTCCGAGCGAGGCTTGGTGTTTCAATCACGGTTACACTGAAAAAATGGACAACCAAGGAACAGAGGTAATTACACCTAACTACAAGGTTGCTTTCCAAACAAATTCAGAACTCAATCTGGTAATTTCTAAAATTGGCGAATTGATGACAGAACGCGGATTTCCATTGAAAGACATGAACTTGGAAATCAAAAATATGGAGCGTATCAACGCAATGAACCGCACTATGACCAGCAAAACATCTGGTTCGGACATTGTAGAATCGTCGCTTGATATGTTGAAACGCCAGGCAAACCCCGACATTATTTTAGAACTTGATTACACAATCAATCAACAAGGTCCCAAAAAATCGGTTTCCTACAATATTCGCGGATTGGATTCTTATTCAAACAAACAGGTTGCTGCATCAAGCAATACAGGCGCACCGTCTTTTTCGGCAGACGCTCCTACTCTGCTCCAAGAGGCTGTGCTGTCGAATATCGACAACTTCAATTCGCAACTGCAAATGCACTTTGACGACCTTTTTGCAAACGGACGCGAAGTTACAATCGGAATTCAGGTTTTTAGCAATTCCGCTGTGGATTTGGAAACAGAGTTTGACGGACATGAACTCAACGAAATTATTTCAGAATGGTTGTATCAAAACACTGTTCAACACCGTTTTAACGAAATGAACTCGTCTGAAAATTTTATGTTCTTTGAACAGGTGCGCATACCTCTTTTCAACGAAAAAGGACGCCCTGAGGACACAAAATCTTTTGTACAAGGCTTGCAGAAATTTCTCAAAGCCGCTCCGTACAATATTACATCAAAAGTCGACCAGCGAGGTCTGGGTCAGGCATTTTTAATCATTGGCGATAAATAAGGAGGATTTTATTATGAAAAAATTAATTATTTTATTAATTAGTGCAATTTCTATTGCAACCGCGCCAATTAAAGCGCAAAATTGCGATGTTCTCTTGATACCTTTTGTACAGGACAATATCGACCCGCTGCCTGAGGAAAGCCGCTCGTATTTGACAACAAAACTTACGCAGATTATTACCCAAAATGGTATTTCTGCGGGCGAGGGTGTTGGTCAGTTTTATTTGGCTGCAAAATTTACTTTGCTCTCCAAAGACATTGTTTCAGGCTCGCCTGTAATGATTACCCAAAAAGTAAATGCGGCTTTGTCTATCGTTGATTATTTTGGCGAGAAAGTGTTTGCAAGCGTAAATATCGAATTACAGGCGACAGGCACAAACGACACAAAAGCCTACATCAACGGACTGCGCGGTTTAAACCCCAATAATCCGAAAATTCAGGAGTTTATAAAATCAAGCAAAGAAAAAATGTTGCGTTATTATGACGATAATGCAGTAAACATTATCAAAAAAGCGCAAAAACTTGCTGATACAAAAGAATTTGAGGAGGCGTTGTTTTATTTAGCCTCGATTCCTGAATGCTGCAAATCTTATGACGCTGCCCTTGCGGAAACCCGCAAAGTTTATCAGGCGTACATAGATTACACCTGTCAAAAGCATCTGATGCTTGCCCGCACTTCTTGGGCTGCTGCACCAAACTATGACGGAGCAAATGAGGCAGGACAATATCTTTCGTTTATCGAACCAGACGCAAAATGTTACAATGAGGCTCTTGCCCTTTATAACGAAATAAAAGCAAGCGTAAAAGAGGATTGGAAGTACGAGTTTAAATACTACGACGAGCGTGCTTTGGAACGCGAGCGCATCAATGCCTACCGCGAAGTCGGCGTGGCATATGGCAAAGGACAACAACCAAAAACTACCATTATAACAGGACTGTTGAGGTAAAATTCCGATTTTTATATAAAGCCATTCCATTTCTTAAAAAAATGGAATGGTTTTTATATTATTCAACTTTCGCAAGTTCATTAACTTGCTGATTTATAATAAAAAAAGTTATTACTATCAGATAAATATTTTTTTGCTCAAAAAAAATGTTTAGCGGACAGTAATAAATTTGAAGATTTGAAGATTTGAGGATTTGAAGATTTGAGGATTTGAAATTAAAATTTCCAAATCCTCAAATTGTATTTTTGTCTTTTCAAATTCTCAAATCCTCAAATTGCATTTTTGTATTTTTGCATTTTGCATTTTCAAATCTTCAAATTTTCAAATCTTCAAATTATATTTTTTGCATTTTCAAATTCTATTGCGACCCGACTGCTTATACCCCAAAAAAACACGAATTGCAAAGTATTCACATACTCTGCAACCTGCTTGTTAAAAAAAACAATTTAATCTTTTTTATATATATTTTTGATATATATCACTTTTTAACTACTTTCGCAACCT
>JAISYF010000003.1 GCA_031270065.1 Prevotellaceae bacterium
TTACAAACAGCGTTGGCAAATTGAAACGGCATTCAGGGCGATGAAGTCAAGCGGATTCAACATCGAAGATACTCATTTGGCGGACATTGACCGTATCGAAAAACTGTTTTCTATCGTAATGGTCGCCTTTGCCCGGGCTTACGTCGTGGGAATATATGTGAATGACAACGTCAAGCCGATAAGAGTCAAAAACGACGGAAAACGTGTTAAAAGCCTGTTTAAGTACGGTTTAGAATTTATCGCTTATTACCTTAACAACCCTCTCGCTATCATAAAAGTGGATATATTTAAATTTTTGTCATGTACTTAGAAATTCGTGTTTTGTTTTTTATCAATGTAAAATTTATGTGCCAAAAGTTAAAAAAAAGAGGCGCATTTCTGCACCCCCAGTTCATTTTTCTAAAAAAATATCTTATCCAAGATACGCTTTCAGAAGTTTGTTTTTTGAATTGTTCCGTAACCTTCTAATCGCTTTTTCTTTGATTTGGCGCACTCTTTCGCGCGTCAAACCAAATTCGTCGCCAATCTCTTCGAGTGTTCTTTCCTGTCCGCCGATGCCGAAAAACATTTTGACAATGTCCCTTTCGCGCTCTGCAAGCAAAGAATCTAATGCACGGTCGATTTCATTTAAAAGCGACTCATTCATTAATCCATGGTCTGCATTTGGCGAATCGTCATTCATCAAAACGTCAAGCAGCGAATTGTCCTCGCCCTCAACAAACGGCGCATCAACCGAGATATGCCTTCCCGACACTTTTATTGTATCGGAAATTTTATCAACGGGAATTTCCAACTCCTCAGCCAATTCCTCAGCAGAGGGCAGGCGTTCATTTTCCTGCTCAAATTTTGAAAAAGCCTTGTTGATTTTGTTGAGCGAACCAACCTGATTTAGCGGCAAGCGAACAATCCTTGATTGCTCTGCCAACGCTTGCAGAATAGATTGCCGAATCCACCAAACTGCGTAGGAAATAAACTTGAAACCTCTTGTTTCGTCGAATTTCTCGGCGGCTTTTATTAAGCCTAAATTACCTTCGTCAATCAAATCGGGCAATGATAAGCCCTGATTTTGGTACTGTTTTGCCACAGAAACCACGAAACGCAAATTTGCCTGCACAAGTCTATTCAAGGCAACACGGTCGCCTTTGCGAATTCTTTGCGCAAGTTCTACTTCCTGCTCAATAGTGATAAGTTCCTCACGCCCAATCTCTTGCAAGTATTTGTCCAAAGACGCGCTATCACGATTAGTAATAGATGGTGTAATTTTTAATTGCCTCATTATTTCTCTAAATTTTTTCCTTTGAAAAAAATTGACTGCAAAGGTACGATTTTTTTTTTAATTATGAATTATGAATTATAAATTATTTTTAATTTTACCTTTTTGCATAAAAAACTTGCGCCTAAAATCTACCCAAACCGCCCTGTAATATAGTTCTGCGTTTCTTCTTTTTTGGGGCTGAGAAACATTGTTTTTGTGTCGTTGAATTCAACTAATTCTCCGAGCATAAAAAAGCCCGTTTTGTCGCTGACGCGCGCCGCCTGCTGCATATTGTGAGTTACAATTACGATTGTGTATTGTTCTTTTAATGTGTGGATTAAGTCCTCGATTTTTGAAGTCGAAATAGGGTCAAGAGCCGATGCAGGCTCGTCCATCAAAATAACTTTGGGTGCAATCGCCAACGCCCGCGCAATGCAAAGTCGCTGCTGCTGCCCGCCAGAAAGTTCAAACGCCGATTTTTTTAATTTATCTTTCACTTCGTCGAAAAGGGCTGCGCTTTTTAGCGACTGCTCTACCCTTTCGGCTATAAATTTTTTGTCCTTTATTCCATCTACCCGCAAACCGTAGGCAGCATTTTCAAAAATTGACTTCGGAAAAGGGTTCGGTTTTTGAAACACCATACCGACTTTTTTCCGCAAGGCTGTAACATCAATATTTTTTCCGTAAATATTTTCGCCGTCAATCAAACACTCGCCTTGCAGATGCGTATCGGGAATAAGGTCATTCATTCTGTTAAAAAGTCTTAAAAAAGTTGATTTTCCACAGCCCGAAGGTCCAATAAAAGCGGTAACGGTATTATCATTCATTGTCATTGAAATATTTTTCAATGCGAGAAAAGTGCCGTAGTAGAAATTAATATTTTTTGTTTCAAGCATAATTCTTTTTAATTTTTTTTCTAATAAATGATGCAGTTAAATTTATCGCTAATACAATGATTATCAGCACCAAAGCCGTGCCGTAAGCCATTGGTCTGGTTGCCTCTAAATCAGTTCCGCTTACGGCGATAACGTACAAATGATACGGCAACGCCATTACCTGGTCGTAGATTGAGTGCGGCAAATGTGGCAAAAAATACGCCGCCACAGTGAACAATATCGGCGCGGTTTCGCCAGACACACGCCCGATTGATAAAATTAATCCTGTAATGATATTCGGAAACGCCATCGGCAACACAATTTTGGTTGTAGTCTGCAATTTGCTTGCTCCCAAAGCCAAACTGCCCGTGCGAAACGAGTCGGGAATCGCTTTTAACGCCTCCTCAGTTGTGCGGATTACAAGAGGCAGTGTGAGCAAACCCAACGTCAATGAGCCTGCAATAATGCTGTCGCCGAAACCTAACGTATTAACAAACAGCGACATGCCAAACAGTCCAAAAACTATTGACGGAATGCCTGCAAGATTATTTGTCATTACCCGTATAAATCTGATTATCAATCCGTTACCTGCATATTCCGAAGTATATATTGCAGAACAAATACCCAACGGAAACGCCACTGTTGCACTGCCTGCAATAAGGCAAAAAGTGCCAATAATTGCAGGAAAAATACCACCTGAGGTCATTCCATTTGTGGGCGCAGCAGTCAAAAATTCCCAACTCAGCACACCTGCGCCTTTGTAAATTATAAAACCCAAAATCCAAAACAAAATACCCACAACAAACAGACTCAAAACTCTGAATGTTGCAAAGGCTATCGCTTGATTTGTTTTTTTGCTAATCTTCATCGCTAATTTTGACAATTAAATTTTCTATTGCAAAATTATATTAGCATTTTCACAAATATTTTACAAAAATGTGAAAGAAATATGACGAATGAGAATTTGAAAATGCAAAAATACAAAATTCAATTTGAGGATTTGAGGATTGGGGATTTAAATTTCAAATTTTCAAATTAACAATTAATTTAACACTTTTCTTTCTTTAAATTGCTCAAATCTTCAAATTGTATTTTTTGCATTTTCAAATCTTCAAATCCTCAAATTTTCAAATTGTATTATGACCCCTAAAAAAACACGAATTGCAAAGTATTCACATACTCTGCAACCTGCTTGTTAAAAAAAACAATTTAATCTTTTTTATATATATTTTTGATATATATCACTTTTTAACTACTTTCGCAACCT
>JAISYF010000038.1 GCA_031270065.1 Prevotellaceae bacterium
AATCCCAATCATAAATTATAATTTATAATTCAAAATTATTCCTCCTCTTGTTGCACACCTACGGCGTGCAGCGTGGGGGGAATTGGCATTTTCTACCGATATTAAATGCCTACGGCATAAATTTTGGCATTTATCGGTTAAATCGGTGTTATCTGTGTTCTAAAAAACGAAGGGCGAACACACAGGTTCGCCCCTACAATCCCAATCACACCTAACTTCGCCACAGGGACATCCTGCGAATTTTCCCCAAAATTTGGCTTAAAAAAACACAAAGTTTTTTATACCCTGCTTTCATTGCAGCACCCTGTCATTGCGGGCTTTGACCCGCAATGACTTATCAATGTTTTGTGTTCTCTGCGTAAAATACTTTGCGAACTTTGCGTGAGATAAAAACACTTTTGAAACAGCCTCGTTTTTGTAATAGACCTCTCAAAATTCACGCTTTTGTGCTTTTATTTATACACTTTTTTCAATTTCTCATCGCTTTCAAATCCTTTTTTCAAAATTATTTTTAGAAAAAAGGATTTTATAAAGCCTGTGCCGTAAGCCGAAATTTGAATAAAGGATGCCCAAAGCGACAAAAATGCAGTCTTTATCTTTTTTGTTTTAAACAATGCGTCAATAAAAATTAACATCGCATAAAGCGCAGGCAAAATCAACCAAAGCGGAGTGCAAAATATTGATAACAAGATAATTACAAACAAACCTGCAAGCAAAATCGCAGGTGCGGTATGCACAATTTTCAAAGAACCTTTGTGCAAAATTCCAAGATTTACCCGTGCAATGCCAAAATTGTGTATTTGCCTGAAAAACTTTTTGAAACTAACCCGCCGCTTGTGATAAACAAACACATCGTGGTAAAATTTTATGCTAAATCCCTCATTATCAATCCTTAATGACAAGTCAATGTCCTCGCCGAACATATTTTTAAACCCGCCGACTTTTTCAAAAACTTTCCGCGAAAAGCCCATATTAAAGGTGCGCGGTTTAAATTTTTCCATCTGATTTTTGCCGCCGCGAATGCCGCCTGTGGTAAAAAACGAAGTCATAGCGTAATTTATCGCTTTTTGAACATCTGTAAAACTTTCGTGCGCAGTGTCGCGTCCGCCGAAAGTGTCGGCAGGATTTTCGCACAGATTTTTTTCGAGATTTTCAAAATAATTCGGCGGCAAAATACAGTCGGAATCGGTAAAAACAAAGTATTCGCCTCCCGCTTTTTGCATACCGACATTGCGCGTGTCGCTGCGCCCTGTGTTCGGTTTTGAAAAATAGACAATATCAATTTTGCCCTGAAAAAAGTTGCAAATTTCTTGGCAGGGCAAAGTAGAACCATCTTCCACAATGACCGCCTCAAAATCTTTATTTGTCTGATTTTCAAGCGATTGCAGCAGTTCAGCAACCTCGTCAGGTCGATTATAAACAGGCACTATAAGTGAAAATTTCGGCATTTGTTTTTCATTCGTTTCTGGTTATATAGGGGAGTTCTAAAATTCAATTTGAGGATTTGAAAATTTGAAAATACAAAAATACAATTTGAAAATTCAATTTAAAAAAAATATTAATAATTATTAATTATATTTTGTATTTTGCATTTTCAAATTTTCAAATTTTCAAATCTTCAAATCTTCAAATTTAATTTTATAAGTCCCATATATAATTATTTTATTGTGTGTTTCATTTATTTAATCCGTTTTCTGATTTCCTCACTTTCTTTTTCATATCCAGGTTTGTCCAGCAGCGCGAACATATTTTTCTTGTACGCCTCTACGCCGGGTTGGTTAAACGGATTTACGCCGAGAATGTAGCCGCTTATTCCGCACGCTTTTTCAAAGAAATAGAGCAACTGCCCAAGATAATACTCGTTGAGCGCGGGCAACGTGATTTTTATGTTCGGCACGCCTCCATCAACGTGGGCGAGCATTGTGCCGAGTTCCGCCATCTTATTGACCTCATCAACACGCTTGCCCGCAAGGAAATTCAAGCCGTCAAGGTTTGCCTCGTCTATGGGGAAAATGGTGGTGTAATTCGGTTTTTCTACCGAGATAACGCTCTCAAACAGAGTGCGTTGCCCCTCTTGCAGATACTGCCCCATTGAGTGCAAATCGGTAGTGAAATCTACTGCCGCAGGAAAAATCCCTTTGTTTTCTTTGCCCTCGCTCTCGCCATAAAGTTGTTTCCACCATTCCGAAACATAGTGCAATTTTGGGTGAAAATTCGCCAAAACCTCAATCGTTTTTCCGCTTTTGTAAAGTTCATTTCTAACAGCGGCATACTGCTCGGCAATATTTTCGTCAAAAGAAATTTCGTTAGACGTTTGCGCCTGCATAACTCTTGCGCCCTGCACTAACTCTCTGATATTCAAGCCTGCAACCGCAATCGGCAGCAAACCCACAGGCGAGAGCACCGAAAATCTGCCCCCGATATTGTCCTCAATAATGTATGATTTGTAACCCTCTTTGTCGGCAAGCGACTTCAACGCGCCCCGCGCCTTATCGGTAACGGCAACAGTCAAACGTTTCGCCGCCTCTTTGCCCTGCTGCTGCTCAAGTTGTTCGCGCAAAAGACGGAACGCGAGCGCGGGTTCGGTAGTCGTGCCTGACTTTGAAATGGAAATAATGCCGAATTTGCGATTTTTTAGAAGTTGCTGCAACTCAAAAAGATAGTCTTCGCCGATATTCTGCCCTGCGTACAAAATCACAGGAAATACACGCTCTTTTTGCAACAAATCGAAAGAATTGTTAAGCGCATCAATCACCGCCCTTGCGCCGAGGTAACTGCCGCCGATGCCTGCTACAACGACAATTTCGCACTCTTTCTGCAAAATCTGCGCCGTATTTTCAATGTCCAAGAGATGCTCGTCAGTTATTTCAGACGGCAGGTTCAACCAACCGAGAAAATCGTTGCCTGCACCTTTCTCGCTGTGCAAAAGTCCGCAAGCGTTTTCCGCCTGTTTTTTCGTTTCCTGCGAAAAAACAATTCCCGCATTTTTTAAATCAATTTTAATAGAATTCATTTTTATTTTTTTTATTTAAAAGTTTTTTTTTCTGAAAAAGAATAAATTATATTTTTTATCAAATTTTCGTTTTCTGCTTTATTTTCGCCAAGAGTCCAAACAATAAATTGATAAAATCTGTCATTGCCTTCAATAACCGCCATATTATAAAACATCTCATAGCCGTCTATTGGTCGCGTATTTTGCAAATAATATGCGGGCAAAGAGTTGATTGCGGTATCAACAAGAAATTCAAAATCGCTGCTGAGAAGAAAGCCGCTGCTCTCCTGTACATCATAAACGGAAGCCAATAATTCTGTATAATCGTCTAATGTGGCAACATACACCTCGCCGTTATCGGAAAAAACGGCGTTAATTTCGTCTTTTGTTTCCTCAATTACCATTACAAACAAATTTTTCAGAATGTCGGCATACACAGCAGAGGCTTCGGCATTCGCCTGTTGGTAGGGAATAGAAAGGGCTGGCACAGAAAAACTGTATCTGTTTTCTATGGTTATGGTTTTTAATTTGTCGTTTTTGCAAGAAAACAGCAATGTTGCTGTAATTAGCAATAAAAAGCAGTTTAAAATTTTTTTCATTGGGTTTATTTTTTTATTAAATTATTAACAATCAATCTATTTCAACATTTTTCTATCCTCAACTTGCTGCAATACACTCATTTGTTGAATTGCAATTTTATTTAGACGAATTAACCGCTCGCGTTGCGGAAACGAGTCATTAATAAAAACAGCGTTCAAGTTTTCCATATTCGAGAGGCAAATCAGTTCGTTTATCGTGGCGTAGTCGCGTATATTTCCTTTCAAATCGGGGTTTGCATCGCGCCATTCTTTCGCCGTTATTCCAAACAGCGCAACATTCAACACATCTGCCTCGTTTGCATAAACGTGAGAAATTTGCAAAGGTGTAAGTTCCTGAGGTATAAGGTTTTGCTTAATCGCGTCAGTGTGAATATGGTAGTTAATTTTTGCAAGTTCACGTTTGGCAGACCAACCGAGCAGTTTTTGTTCGTTTTCTTTGAGGCGTTGAAATTCTTTAACCAAAAGCAACTGAAAACGCGGACTAATCCACATTCCAAAATGAAAAGCAATATCTTTGTGTGCATAAGTTCCGCCGTAACGCCCCGCTTTTGCTGTAATGCCAATAGCATTGGTGCGTTCAACCCATTGCTTTGCCGACAAAACAAAATTATTGCTACCTGCAATATTTTTAATTGTACCGAATTCGGTACAATTAAAATTCGGATTAAACAACATCTCCCATTCGCCAATGTATTCAATGGTACTTTTTAAACTCAACCATTTAATGATAATATGCTCTTCCATTTGGCTGTGAGCCATATCTGTAAGCGAAATATAATCATTATCGTCTATTTTAATGATTGTAATTTCTGTGCTTTGTACATTTATTTTCGCCATAATATTAAGTTTTTTTTAAATTTCAATAACACTACGCCAATTTCAGCGTCAAACTTTTCATCATATTCGCGGGCGATTTGCGTTGATATAAAATCGAATACACAGCCTCTAAAATCGGCATATTTGCCTGCAAGCAGATAACATTTGCCTTTTCGTTGAGTTCTTTTACGCTGATAATGAAACGATTAAGTCCTGCCTGACTTTTAATTATATCGAATTCGATATAATTAAAATTTGGGTTATGAACACTTTCCCATATACGAATAAATTCAAGCGTATTACGATTTCGCAACCAACTTGATACCAAAAATTCACCCTGTTTTGCTTTCAGCATATCGGTTAGCGAAATATAATCCTCATTTTTGATTTGCAAAATGGTTACTTCGGTTTCTTTTACTAAAATTTTCGCCATAAATTAAGTTTTTTTTAAATTTCAATCAAACACTACGCCAATTTCAGCGTCAAACTTTTCATCATATTCGCGGGCGATTTGCGTTGATATAAAATCGAATACACAGCCTCTAAAATCGGCATATTTACCTGAAAATGCTCGTTAATTTCGTGAATGCACTTTGTGCCGTAGTAACCTTCGGCAATCATTTCCATTTCGATTTGCGCTGTTTTTACTGAATAACCTTTGCCAACCATTGTGCCGAAAGTGCGGTTGCGACTGAAAGTTGAGTAGCAGGTTACGAGCAGGTCGCCGAGATAAACGCTCTCTTGCAGGTTGCGGTGGCAGGGATTTACAGCGTTGCAAAAGCGGTTTATTTCCTGTATTGCATTCGACACCAAAACCGCCTGAAAATTGTCGCCGTATTTTAATCCGTGGCAAATGCCTGTTGCGATAGCGTAAATATTTTTCATAACAGACGAAAACTCAATGCCATACACGTCATTGCTGATATACGTTTGCACAAACGAGTTCGTCATTTTCGCCGCCAGCATACGCGCCAAATTGCGGTCTTTGCAGCCGATAGTGAGGTACGAGGTGCGTTCCAAAGCCACCTCTTCGGCGTGGCAGGGACCGCTCAATACGGCGATTTGTTCCATCGGTACATTAAAATATTGGTGGAAATATTCCGACACAATAAGGTTTTCATCAGGAATAATACCCTTTACAGCCGACACAATTATCTTGCTGTCGAGCCGCCTGCGCAGTTGTTTTAAGTGATTTTTCAAAAACGGCGATGGCGTTGCAATTATCAGAATATCAGAGTTTTGCACAACCTGATTGATTTTTGAGGTAAAATTAATTTTGTCAATATCAAACTCTACACTCGAAAGATACGCGGGGTTGCGTTTAAGCGTTTTGAACTCGTGAATCTGTTCCTCACGGCGCATATACCAATTAATTTGCGGCTCGTTTATAAGCAACATTTTAGCGATTGCAGTCGCCCAACTGCCGCCGCCAAGAACCGCAAATTTTAAATTATTTTTGTTTGTCATTTTTTCATTTCACAAAATTTCTGCAAAATTACAATTTTTTTTGAGAATAAAAAAGCAGAAACAAAAAATTTTCACATAAAGGCACAAACGTTGTTTATTCCCTGTCATTGCAGGCTTTGACCCGCAATGACAGGGCACAACATCGAAAGTCAGGTATAACTAATTAATTTAACGCTTTTCTTTCTTTAAATTGCTCAAATATTCAAATTGTATTTTTGCATTTTCAAATCTTCAAATTTTCAAATTTTCAAATTGAATTAAATCTTTGTGTTCTTTTTTAAACCAAATTTTTGGGAAAATTCGCAGGGTGTCCCTGTGGCGAAGGAAGGAAATGTTTAGCGGACAGCAATAATTTTTTTCATTCCCCTCCAAATTCCATTAAATACGCTTTGATAAATTGTTCCAAGTCCCCATCCATAACTGCTTGAACGTTAGATGTTTGACAGTTGGTACGGTGGTCTTTTACGCGGCGGTCGTCAAACACATAAGACCGTATTTGACTGCCCCATTCAATTTTCTTTTTGCCCTCTTCAATCTTCGCGCTTTCGGTGCGCCGTTTTTCAAGTTCGAGTTCGTAAAGTTGCGATTTGAGCAGGCGCAACGCATTTTCTTTGTTGCCCAACTGCGAGCGACTTTCGGTGTTTTCTATCACAATTTCGTCTTGCTGCTCGGTAACAGGATTTTTGAATTTATAATGCAGCCTCACGCCTGTTTCCACCTTATTTACGTTCTGTCCGCCCGCGCCAGACGAGCGAAAAGTGTCCCACGAAAGATTTGCAGGATTTACCTCAATTTCAATCGAATTATCCACCAGCGGCACCACAAAAACCGAAGTAAAACTCGTCATTCGCTTGCCTTGCGCATTGAACGGCGACACGCGCACAAGCCTGTGAACACCGTTTTCGCTTTTCAGGTAACCATAAGCATACTCGCCCTCAATCTGAATTGTAACCTGCTTAATGCCTGCCCCATCACCATCAAGAATGTTGGTAACTTCGGCTTTGTACGAGTTTGCCTCCGTCCACCGCAAATACATTCGCATCAGCATCGATGCCCAATCCTGCGCCTCTGTGCCGCCCGCGCCCGCAACAATTTTTAATACCGCGCCAAGTTTGTCCTCCTCGTTACGCAACATATTTTTCATTTCAAGGTTTTCGAGAAGCGTAATTGCGTGATTATAAGCGTTTTCCAATTCCGTTTCAGAGAGCATTTCCTCGCGGAAAAAATCCATTGAAATATTAAGTTCTTCAATTGTATTTTCCACATTTTTGTAAAGTTCAATCCAAAGTTTGAGTGATTTAACTTTTTTCATTTGTTCCTCCGCATTTGCTTGATTTTCCCAAAAATCAGGCACTTGCGTGCGAATTTCCTCCTCTTCAAGTTGAATTTTTTTATTATCAATATCCAGATATTTTTTGAGCAAATCCTTTCGTTCCGCCGCCGCTTTTATCTGTTCGGTTGTAACCATTTTTTTTTGAAAATTTATGAGTTGTTTTTTTAGGGTTGCAAAATTACAATTTTTTTTGTATTTTTGCAAAAAAAAAAATTTTCGCAAAATAATATTGTTATTGACAATAAAATGATTAATTGTAAAACCACAAACCTCACAAACACACAGGAATTGAAAAAAAATAAGGAGGTAAAGGAGTTAGAATGGAGGTAAAACGGAGGGAAGTAGGCAGGTAGAAAATACGGGAAACCCAAATTTTTCATTTTTCATTTTTCAATTCTTATTAGTGTGATTAAAAAATAAATTTAAACAGATGAAAAAATACACTTTAATTTTAGTTTTTTCGGTTTTTTTTATAAATATTTTTTCGCAGGAATTTATTAAAATTTTTGATATTCCTCGAAATGATAATTCTTTGAAAATCAAATCATTAGCACAAAAAAACGAGCAAATTATTACCAAAGGAATTATTACGCTTGTGCTTCCGCAAGAGGAGGGTTTGGCTAAAATTTTTATTCAAGACAAAGACGGCGACAACAATCCTGAAACTTCTGACGCAATTTTTGTAAAAGTTTTTCCGCAATTATTTTTGGAACAGGGCGCAGAAATTACCCTGCGCGGAAAATTAAAATCTGACGAATTTACAGCGTTTTTAGACAGCGCACAAATAGTTGATTATCAGCAAATTAACCATCAAGTTGAGGCAACAAACGTGGTTTTCCCTGACGATTTTCAAAACTCATCAGCCTTTCAAAGCAAAGAGGGAATGACTCTGATTTTTGCGCAGACGTTGGTTGTAACCTCGAATGCTAATTGGCAGCGGTACGGCGAACTTCTGCTCTCATCGCTCAGGCTTGCCTCGCCGACTGATGTTGCGCTGCCCGCAAGTGCTGATTATCAGGCACTTGTGAGTGAAAATGCGAAAAATCAAATTTTGCTTGATGACGGCTCTACCGCGCAATACCCCAATCCGTTGCCCTTTGCAGACGCGAACGGAACGCGCAGGACAGGCAGTAGAGTGAATAATCTTACCGCCGTTTTGAACCGTGTTAATGGGCAATGGACGCTGTATCCGCAAACTGCACCCGTTTTTTATGGAAACGACCGTCCGACTTCACCGCAAATGCCTGAAAACTACAATGTTAAGGTGTGCAGTTTTAACCTTGAATATTATCTTGCATCGAATTATGGCGAGGGCTACGGCGCAGACGACGAGCAGCAGGCTGCAATGCAGCACAACAAGATTTTACGCGCTGTAATGGCAATTGACGCCGATATTTATGGCTTGGTGGAAATTCAAGATGGACAAACTGCAATTCAGAAACTTTGCAACGCAATGAATGTCGAATCGGGCGCAAATATCTACTCGTTTATCAATGACGGCAGTTCTACAAACGGCACTTTCACAAAGGCTGGTTTTATTTACCGAAATGATAAAATTGCTCCTGTGGGCATGTTGCAGAGCAATCAAACGGGTGTAAAAAACCGCAAAAAAGCGCAGTGTTTCAAGTTGTTTGCAAATGATGAAAATTTTATTTTTTCAATAAATCATTTTAAAGCAAAATCGGGCTACGGCTCTGGCGATAATGCTGACAAAGGCGATGGACAAGGCTCATATAACGCCGACAGAGTGGCGGAGGCAAATGCTATTATCAGCGCAATTCCTTCATACAAAACAGATTACAAAGAAAATGATGTGCTAATTATGGGCGATTTAAACGCTTACAGGCAGGAAGACCCGTTGCGCAAATTTTATGAAAACGATTATTTTAATCTTTTAACACTTTTTAATAATAATGTTTATTCTTATTCCTACCGCTCGCAAGTTGGTTGCCTTGACCACGCATTAGCGAACAACACTATGGCTCAGCAAGTTACAAGTGCGGGCGTGTTCCATATCAACGTAGACGAGCCGTCAATGTTCGACTATTGGGCAGACAAGGCGCAGAACAATATGTACCGCTGTTCCGACCACGACGCAGTGGTGGTTACACTCAATTTAGGAACTTACGCCGATACGCTTGTGCCTAATATTCCAGATAATAAATTACGTATATATTCCGCTGATAATAAGGATTTTACTATATTAAACGCAGGTAAAAACTGGCTTACAATAACCGATATAGGCGGAAAGCAAATTTTGCACCGCTTTATTTCTGAAAACGAAACTGAACTTACACTAAACTGCGCTCAACTTGGAATGACTAACGGCGTTTATCTTTTCTTTTTTGATAATATGAAATCGAAAAAGCCGAAAACAATAAAATACATATTTTAATGCAAGTTTTTTTATGTTTTTAAATAAAAAAACTCCTGACTTTGACACTTTATTTAGCATTATTATATAAAAGCGTGTATATCAATGTTTTACAAAATTTGCGGCATCATTTTGGGTGTCGCAAAGAAAAATTTTATAAAAAAAAGTATTTATAACAAAAATTTATTGTAACTTTGCACCGATTTTTTGACAGAGTTTTATTGGACTTCGGCTCTGAAAAAAAATCATAATAAAAAAAAATTTTTTTAGAAGTCTTTAAGGAGATTAAGTTATGGATAATAAAGAATTATTTCAGAAATCTGATTGCTAATAGCAAAGTCGCGCCCAAGGTCGGTGCCATACTGCTGGTCACGTCGCTGCTTATGGCGGCCAGCTGTGAAAAGCCCTGTGATGTGAACGACCCTAAAAGCGATTGTTATGTCCAGCCACCAGTAGTGCCGCCAGTGCAGCAACATACGACAACTTATACTTTCCACGCAGATGATGGTTATGCAATAAACCCAACAGATCCGCGTGTTAAACAAAGCGTGGATTCCATAGAAGTAGTAGAAGTAATTTTAGAAGCACTAGATTCTGGCTGGGACCGTGTTTCTAAGGTAGTGTTTTCAGTAGTTGTGGGCCATTTGGAAAATAAACTAGCCATCTCTCCGAAAGTTAGAGCCGACGGAACAATGACATGCCAAACTGGTGGAATTTTGCCTGAGGACAGCCTTCGTTTGGTTGAAATGGGCATAGAAATTAAAAATAAAGAATATTAAGAATTCCCAAGAAATTAGAGATAGTTGGAAGTATTCCCATGATTTGCCATCCGCGCAGCAAAGTGGCGACTATGGATTATCTGAAATTGTATTTTGATGAAGATGTTGAGTTGCACGAAAATTATCGTTATTTAGATAATTTATCTGATAATCAGGAAAATATAATTCAAATTGAAGCCCACGTCTGCATTTGTTTTGTGGCATACAAAGTGTATAAAGAACTCGAAAGGCTGCTGAAAATAAATAAGATAAATATGAGTGTTGATAAAGTTTTGGACATTGCAAAAACAATCACAACTGTAAAAGTGAAATTGCAAGAGAGCAAAGAAACGATAGCTAAGACAATGCTGATTACTCCAAAACACAAGTCTATTGCGGTGCTTTTTGACCAAAATTTTTGGAAAATGCCGTAGGGTGTCGCATTGTCAAAGTCAGGAAAAAGACAGGTATTTTCACAGTTCTATTGCTTTGTTTTTGCAGTTCCTGCAAAACCCCGCAATACATTCCGATAGAAAGCACGAAAACGGAATATCGGGACAAAGTTGTCCGCGATT
>JAISYF010000040.1 GCA_031270065.1 Prevotellaceae bacterium
ATCAGACATTCAAAATGCTTCAAAAGTCCGTTCTAAAAACGGTTTATGGCTGCATGCATTCGGTAAACTTGCTATCGCTTTTATGTCTTTTTTATTTTAACCCGTGATTCGCATTAATATGGAATGTCTATTTTTTAAATTAAAAATATAAATACTTAATTATCAATTATTTAAAAATTTCAACTGTTATAAAAAAAACTTTTATGAATACCCGTATAAATGCCCGAAAAGGCGTGTAAATTGATGGAATATAGATACCTATTGCCATTTTTACTTTGTGGTAAAATCCATAAAATCAGCAAATTATGATTATAATTGGGCATATATACGGATATTCATTAAAAGAAAAATCGGAACTTTCAAATTTGTTTCCACAAACTTACTTAACAAAAAAATCCCTTTCTAATTGAGGATTCAATTTGAAAATTTGAAAATTTTGGGATTTTAATTTCAAATCCTCAAATTTTCAAATTTTCAAATTAATAATTAATATGATAATCCGCAAAGCGTATTGACTTGAAAAAGTCAATAGGTCGCTTTGCGGATTATCATAAAAATATTAATACATACGATATTCAAATAAAAAAAATGACAAAATGACATTTATTTTATTTTGGCATAAAATTTGATAAATGCGAAACGAACAGAATTATCAAAATTAACAAAAAAAATCTGTAAATTCTGCGAATTTTGTAATTATGTAAAATTAGAAATTAACAAAAATATTAATAATTAAACATTTAACATTATGAATATCAAACCATTAGCAGACAGGGTTTTGGTTAAACCCGCTGAAGCAGAAACAAAAACGGCAAGCGGAATTATTATTCCCGATACCGCAAAAGAAAAACCGCAACGCGGTACGGTTGTTGCAACAGGCAACGGCACAAAAGACGAGGAAATGCTCGTTAAAGTAAATGACAATGTGCTTTACGGCAAATACGCAGGCACAGAAATTGAACTCGAAAACGAGAAATATTTAATTATGCGTCAATCGGACATTTTGGCGGTAATTTAAAAAGATTTAAAGTGTAAAGATTAAATATTAAAACTTTGAACTTTGCGCTTTTAGACTTTATTCTTTAAACTTTAATATTAAAAATAAAAATGGCAAAAGAAATTTTATTTAACATTGATGCCCGCGAACAGTTGAAGCAGGGCGTAGATGCGTTGGCTAATGCGGTTAAAGTTACTTTGGGACCCAAAGGCAGAAACGTTATTATCGAAAAAAAATACGGTGCTCCGCAAATCACAAAAGACGGCGTTACCGTAGCAAAAGAGATAGAACTTGACGACTCGATGCAAAATCTTGGCGCGCAGTTGGTTAAGGAAGTGGCAACAAAAACGGGCGATGACGCAGGAGACGGCACAACAACGGCTACCGTACTTGCACAGTCAATCGTGTCGGTCGGCTTGAAAAACGTTACCGCAGGCGCAAATCCGATGGATTTGAAACGCGGTATCGACAAAGCGGTTGCCGCCGTGGTGGCAAACATCAAAAAGCAGTCGCAGACGGTTGGCGATGATTACGACAAAATCGAACAGGTGGCTGCCGTTTCGGCAAACAACGATGCGGCAATCGGCAAACTTATTGCCGATGCAATGCGCAAAGTGTCAAAAGACGGCGTTATCACTATCGAGGAGGCGAAAACCGCCGACACAACCATTGACGTGGTTGAGGGAATGCAGTTCGACAGAGGTTACATTTCGCCATATTTCGTAACAAATACGGAAAAAATGGAAACCGAAATGGAAAATCCTTACATTTTGATTTATGACAAAAAAATCTCGTCATTAAAAGAATTGTTGCCAATACTTGAGCCAGCCGTTCAATCGGGCAGACCACTTTTGATTATTGCAGAAGACGTTGAAAGTGAGGCACTTACAACATTAATTGTGAATCGCCTGCGTTCAAGCCTTAAAATCTGCGCGGTAAAAGCACCCGGATTCGGCGACCGAAGAAAAGAGATGCTGGAAGACATTGCAATCCTCACAGGCGGCATTGTTCTTTCGGAGGAAAAAGGCATCAAACTCGAAAGCGCAACGCTTGATATGCTTGGCACTGCCGAAAAAATTACGGTTAATAAAGACAATACCACAATCGTAAATGGCGCAGGCGAAAAGCAAAATATAGCCGACAGGATAAACCAAATCAAAGCGCAAATTGAGGCTACAACTTCGAGTTACGACAAAGAAAAATTGCAGGAACGCCTTGCCAAATTGTCAGGCGGCGTGGCAGTTTTGTATGTCGGCGCAGGTTCGGAAGTTGAGATGAAGGAGAAAAAAGACCGCGTTGATGACGCTCTTTCGGCAACCCGCGCTGCTATCGAAGAGGGCATTGTTCCCGGCGGCGGCGTGGCTTATATCCGCGCTATTGAGGATTTGGAAAAAATCAATGGCGACAACGAAGACGAAAAAATCGGCATTCTGATTATCCGCCGCGCCATAGAAGAGCCGTTGCGACAAATTGTCCTCAATGCAGGCAAAGAGGGTGCGGTTGTTGTGCAAAAAGTGTTAGAAGGCAAGGGCGATTTTGGTTACAACGCACGTTTGGAAAAATACGAAAACCTGTTTGCAGCAGGCGTAGTTGACCCCGCGAAAGTTGCCCGAGTTGCTTTGGAAAACGCCGCCTCAATCGCAGGAATGTTCCTCACAACCGAGTGTGTGGTTGTAGATAAAAAAGAGGAACACCCCGCTCCGCAAATGCCAATGGGTGGCGGAATGGGAGGAATGATGTAAAATTAGACCGCTGCGCTTTTAGAACAAAGAACAAAGAGCAAAGACGGGTGCAAGGGATTGAAAAAGAGTGTGGGGTATGAAAATTTACCACACTCTTTTTTTATTTGAAAATAATTTGTAATTTTCCACAAAAAATTTTTATAAGTTTGTGTGTAATTGAAAATTTTATGCTAATTTTGCATAAAATTTTCAATTACAAAAATTTTATCATTATGGCACGATATTTAGACCCGAAAAATGATGTGGTGTTCAAAAAAGTTTTTGGACAAAATCCGCATTTGCTTATAAGTTTTCTCAATTCGCAACTGACTTTTGAGAACGGTAGCGTAATAGAGAGCATAAAATATCTGAAAGACGAGTTGATACCCGACAATCCGTTTAAAAAGCGTTCGATTGTTGATGTGCGTTGTACGGATAATTTTAAGCGGGAGTTTATTGTTGAAATGCAGATGGAATGGGTCGATGCGTTTTTTGAAAGAATGTTGTTTAATACCGCTGCAATTTATAGCAGACAACTTAAACGAGGCAACAAACATTTGCAGTTGCAGCCTGTGTATGGACTTGCAATTTTGAATGATAATTTTGATAAGGAAACTGACGAGTATTATCACTCTTTTGAGATGATGAACCCCAAAAATCCCAAAGAGAAAATTGCGGGAATGAATATTGTGTTTATCGAACTCGAAAAGTTTGTACCAAAAACCAAACCCGAAAAAGAGTTGGCAGTTTTGTGGTTGCGTTTTCTGAAAGAAATTGACGAAACTGCTTGCGAAATTTCATCTGAATTGAAAGAAAATGAACTTATCAAAGAAGCACTCGAACTTTGCGAAGAGGCAGCATACACAGACGAAGAACGGCTTGCTTACGACAAATATTGGGACGAAATTCGCTGCGAAAATTTGCTGATAGAAGGAAAATTTGCAGAAGGCAAGGCAGAGGGCAAGGCAGAAGGCGTACAAGAAACACAAACGGAATTTATTTTGAATATGGACAAGGAAGGTTTCTGTATGGAACAGATTGCAAAAATTGCAAAAATTTCAATCGAAAAAGTTAAAGAAATTTTAAATAAAAAATAAAAGGAGAGGAACTTCCTAAAATCTTACAAATCTCGTGAGGTCAAAGTCAGGAAACAATGGCGTAACCTCTTTTTATTTTCCATAAAAAAAAACTAAAAATCAAAAAGTTTGCACCTTTCAATTTTTAGTTTTTGACTAAATTATGTTATGTTTTTTGAAAATTTCTGTAATTTTTTCCAGTGCGTAATCCACCTGTTCGATTGTGTGCGTTGCCATAAGCGAGAAACGAATTAACGTGTCTTGCGGTGCAACGGCGGGCGAAATTACAGGATTAACAAAAATGCCAGCGTCAAACAGTTCGCGCGTAACTGTAAATGTTTTCAGGTCGTTTCTAATGAACAGTGGAATAATCGGCGTAGAAGTATGCCCAATTTCAAACCCGCGCGAGCGGAAACCATCTAAAGCGTAGTTGGTAATTTTCCACAGATAATCAAACCTTTCGGGTTCACTTTCCATAATGTCCAAAGCCGCGTTTGCTGCGCCGATAGCGGCAGGCGTTGCACTTGCACTGAAAATATACGAGCGCGAATTGTGCCTCAGCCAATTTGCCGTTACTGCATCGGTAGCGATAAAACCGCCGAGCGAGGCAAACGATTTGCTGAAAGTGCCGCCGATTAAATCAATATCGTCAGTTAAGCCCATTTCGTGGCAAATGCCTTGTCCTTTTTTGCCAAAAACGCCGATTGAATGCGCCTCATCAACCATAATGCTTGCGTTGTATTTTTTCGCAAGTTTAACAATTTCAGGCAAATTAGCAACATCGCCTTCCATCGAAAAAACTCCATCAACAACGATAAGTTTCACCTTATCGGGATTGCACACTTGAAGTTTCTTTTCAAGTGCTTCCATATCGTTGTGTTTGAATTTATAATCGGACGAAAACGAAAGCCGTTTTCCCTCAATAATTGAGGCGTGGTCAAGTTCGTCCCAAAGAATGTAGTCGTCTTTGCCTGTAAGTGCAGACACCACGCCGACATTAACCTGAAATCCTGTTGAATAAATCAACACATCCTCTTTACCGAGAAATTTTGCAAGGCGTTTTTCAAGTTGCTCGTGAATATCAAGCGTACCGTTTAAAAAGCGGCTTCCAGCCATTCCTGTGCCATATTTTTTTGTGGCTTCAATGGCTGCCTCTTTCACTTTGGGGTGGTCGGTTAGACCAAGATAAGCATTTGAGCCGAACATCAAAACTTTTTTTCCGTTGATAATAACTTCGGTGCTTTGTTCGCTCGAAATGGTTCTAAAATATGGATAAATACCTGCCGCTTTAGCCTCTTGCGGCGCAGTATATCTTGACAATTTTGTTTGTAATAAGCCCATAATCAGATATTTAGATTTTTACACAATACTTATATATTAAGAAAATGCCTGCAAAGATACATATTATTAATAAGAAACAACATTATTTATACAGTTTTTTTATTTGAAAAACATTTTTTATCAAATAAATAAAAAACATATAACACAAATTTGACGAATTTACACAAATTAAGGGAGAAAAAATAAACAACTTATAATTATTAATTTTTTATTATTAAATACAAAAACACGGACTTTCTAAATAAAAAAAATCCGTGTTGATTTGTGTGCTAAATATTTTCTTGTTCAAAAGTGCGCATACAATCTACTAATGCTTGCACGCTTTCGAGCGGACAGGCATTATATAAAGATGCTCGGAAACCGCCGACAGAACGGTGTCCTTTAATTCCAATCATTCCGCGAGATTTTGCAAATGCCATAAAATCCGCCTCTTTTTCTTTGTAACTTTCGCTCATTACAAAGCAAATATTCATTATTGAGCGGTCGGCTTTTTCGGCTGTGCCTGTGAACATTGGGTTGCGGTCGATTTCGCTGTAAAGCAATTCCGCCTTTTCGCTGTTTATGCGGTTCATTTCTTTCAATCCGCCGAGTTCTTTAATCCATTTCAAAGTTTCGTGCATTACGAAAATTGGGAAAACGGGTGGCGTGTTGAACATCGAACTTTCTTTGATATGCGTGCGGTAATCCACCATCGTGGGCAATGTTCTATCAACTTTTCCCAAAATATCCTCGCGGATTATCACAAAAGTAACGCCAGCGGGACCGACATTTTTTTGCGCTCCGCCATAAATCAAGCCGTATTTCGCCACATCAATAGGGCGGCTCATAATATCTGACGACATATCGGCAACCAACATTATCGGGCAGTCGAAATCCTCTTTAATCTCCGTACCGTAGATAGTATTGTTTGTTGTAATATGCAGATAATCAGCATCTAACGGCACATTATAACCTTTCGGAATATAGGTATAATTTTTCTCTTCCGAAGAGGCAACTATTTCTACTTCGCCGTAGAGTTTTGCCTCTTTTATGGCTTTTTTTGCCCAAACGCCTGTTTGCAAATATGCGGCTTTTTTGCCTAAAAGATTAGCGGCAATGGTATAAAACTGCGTTGATGCGCCGCCGCCGAGAAAGATAACTCGGTAGTTATCAGGAATTTGCAGCAGTTCGCGCCACAATGCCTCTGTTTCCTCCATTATGCGTTCCCACCCTGGCGAGCGGTGCGATATTTCCAAAACACCGATGCCTGTATTGTCAAAATTTTTGATTGCCTCAATTGCTGATTCGATTACAGGCTTTGGCAGAACGCAAGGTCCTGCATTAAAATTATGTGCTTTCATATTTGTTAGATTTTTATGTATTTTTATTATTACTAAAAAGCGACACAAAATTACTATATTTTTTTCTTATAACAAACAATTTTTTAAAAAATATTTTTTCCTCCCGCGCTTTGAGCATTTATTGTGTTTTATTCTTTTTAGAACAAAGAACAAAGACCGCTACGCTGAAAGAATAAAGACAGGAAGTAGAAAATTAGAAAATTAGAAAGGAATAAAAAAAATTATTACTGTCCGCTAAACATTTCCTTACTTCGCCACAGGGACACCCAAGTGTCAAAGTCAGGATATGGTGCAAAAATACAAAATTATTTTCCTGACTTTGACACTTGGGTGTCGCATTGTCAAAGTCAGGAAAATATTTTTAAACT
>JAISYF010000042.1 GCA_031270065.1 Prevotellaceae bacterium
CACCCCTCATATAATATTTTATTATTTTTTTTATTTTTTTTATTATACAATTTTTTTACTACTTTTTTTATTCGTGGGGGGGGGGGGGGGGGGGCCAAAACTGCTTGACACACAGCAAATTGCAGCGTTTTTCGCTGTCTTTTGCAATATATTGAGTTGAAGCAGTAACATAATGGTTTTTATTTATTTTTCATTTTTTAATTCGGCTGCAAAGGTAATAAATTATTTTCAAATATTTATTTTTTAAAAAACAAAATTTATAAATATTTTTTTAACTTAAATTTTCTAATTGAAAATCAATCTCTTCTGCCAATAAAAATCATAATGTAATACACCAATGTTGCAAGCGAACTCAACGCAGCCACAACGTATGTGTAAGCCGCAGAGCGCAGAGCGCTTTCCGCCATCGGCTGCAGCGAATTATTGGTAACGCCCGCGTTTCTGAGCCAAGCCAAAGCGCGCGCTGATGCATTTATTTCCACAGGCAGCGTGATAAAACTAAACAGCGTTGTAACCGCAAAAAGTATTATTCCGCCGAGCAAAAGCGGCGAGCCAACTTTGGGATTTGCTCCAATTAGCAACATTCCGCCGAGCAAAATCCACATTACCCATTTTGACGAAAAATTAACCGCAGGCACAAGAGCCGAACGCATTTTCAACGGCGCATAAGCGTGCGCGTGCTGAACAGCGTGTCCGCATTCGTGCGCCGCAATGGCAGCAGCCGCAATGGTGTCCAAATTATAAACGCTCTCTGACAAATTGACAGTTTTATTGAGCGGATTATAATGGTCGGTAAGATGTCCGCTTGTAGAAATTACCTGAACATCGTGTATGCCGTTGTCAGCCAACATTTTACGCGCAATATCTGCGCCTGTCATACGGTTGGGCAGTTCTACCTGCGAAAATTTTTTCATTCTGCTTTTAAAAACTGCCGACACAATCCAACTCGCAAGAGCCGTTCCGATAAATAAAATCCAATAGATATTCATATTAAACTAAAATTATTAATTTAAAAACAAAAAACATTTTTCCTTTTTTATCAAATATCTTGCCAAAAAGGAAATTCTGACAAAATTGCAGTGGCGCGTTAATCACGCCCTTACCTTATTTTTAAAACAGCCTTACAACAAAATATACTCCTGCTGCCAACGCTGCACTTACAGGGATTGTCAAAATCCACGCCACAAGCAGATTTTTGGTAACTCCCCAACGTACCGCCGAAAGCCGTTTTGTTGCTCCTACTCCGATAATTGCTCCTGTGATGGTGTGAGTAGTGGAAACGGGAATTTTCACAATTTCGGTCATATAAAGCGTTAATGCGCCCGCTGTTTCCGCAACAACTCCCTCAAAAGGCGTAACTTTTGTGATGCGCGTTCCCATTGTTTTAACAATTTTCCAACCTCCGCTCATTGTGCCGAGTGAAATTGCCGTAAAACAGGCAACAGGTACCCAATTCGGCAGGTCGTTTATAGACTGAATTCCCTCTTTCAAACCGAGCGAATGTGCTGCTATCATTGCCGCCGCGATAATTCCCATAACTTTTTGCGAGTCGTTCATACCGTGTCCCACACTGAAAAGCGCAGACGACACAAGTTGCAGCCGCTTAAACCAGTGATTTGCCTTGTGCGGATTGGCTTTTTTGCAAATATGCTCAATCAAAATAGAAATCACCATCGCAATAATCATTCCCACAAAAGGCGCAACAAAAATAAACGCTGCGATTTTAAGCACCACCGCGCCATGAACTGCGTCAAAACCCCACGCCGCAATAGCCGCGCCTGCAAAACCGCCTATCAATGTGTGCGAACTCGAAGAAGGAATGCCCAGCCACCAAGTCGCCAAATTCCAGATAATAGCAGCAATAATGCCCGAAAAAATTACCATCAGCGCGATATGCCCTGTCAGATAATTCTCTACAACCGTTTTTGAAACGGTGTTTGCGATGCCGAACTCGCCAATTATGTATTTTGAAATAAAAAACGCCACGAAATTAAAAAACGCAGCCCAAAGCACCGCCTGAAACGGCGTAAGCACCTTTGTCGAAACGATTGTAGCAATCGAATTTGCAGCATCGTGAAAGCCGTTTATAAAATCAAACAGCAACGCCAGCACAATGATAGAAATGAGTATAATCATATTTTTTTAGTATTTAGTAATTAGACACAAGACACAAGTAGGTAGACACAAGTAATTGGACACAAGGCACAAGTTTGTCAATTGTTTGCGCTGAACTTGCGTCTTGTGTCTAATTACTCGTGTCTAACTTTATGAATTAATCCGTTTAACATTTTTTGAATTTCAATAATAAAAGCATTTAATTTATCAAATTCATTTTTATCAATATAATTCAATAAATTTGCTATAATTAACTGAGTTTCAATCTCGTATGCAGAGCCTTGCGCAATATCAAGAAAATGCGCAAACTCGCTATTTGTTCCTCTGCCAGAGCCTTCAGCAATGTTTGATGAAATAGAAATTGCCGCTCTGCGAAGTTGTTGCGATAAAGCAAATGATTCCTCTTTAGGAAATTCTGCTGTAATCAAATAAATTTCTTTTACAAAATATATTGATTTTTGCCAAACAAGTAAACTTTTTGGATTATTCATAATTTTTAGTATTTAGTTGCCAGACACAAGATATAAGTTGGTTTTTTGGTTTCTTATACACAAATTTGTCAATTACTTGCGCCAAACTTGTGTCTTGCGTCTAATTACTCGTGTCTATTTAAGCATATTTTACAATAATTGTTTTAATAATTTTTCCAACGTGGTCGGTTTCGTCTGTGATGCCTTCAAGGACATTGACTATTTCTTTGAGTTTTATCAACTCAACAGCATCTTTTTCGGTTTCAAAAAGTTTGATAATAAACTTTTGGAAAACCTCGTCAGCCTGATTTTCGAGTTTGTGCAACTCTGAACAATATTGCGCAATCGCTCTCGGATTTTTCTTTAACACATCAAGTTCTGCAACGGCTTTTTGCATAATTTCGGTTGCGCTTTTGACCTGTTTTGCCAATTCCGCCGCCTCTTCGGGCAAACGTTTCGCCTTGTAAAACGAAATTCTCTTTGCACAACTGTAAATTTGGTCGGTAACGTCATCAAGGCGATTTGCAAGACTGTTAATGTCCTCGCGGTCGAAAGGCGTGATAAAAGTTGAGTTCAGTTCATCGAAAATCTTGTGCGCCAGAGCATCGCCCTGATGCTCTAAGTCTTTGATTTCCTGATGAATAGCATCTGCGCCAGCACTGTTGTTGCTTTCAACGCAAAGGATTAATTGTTCGGCTGCTTTGTCCGAAATCTCAGCCAATTCTTTAAGTAGCGGAAAAAATTTCGGCTCCTTTGGCGTGAATTTGTTAAAAATTGAATTTTTCATTTTCTAATATTTTTTTTATATTATATTGTCATTTAATTTGTTAATTCTGCAAATTCTGTTAATTCTATTTTTTTTTTTTAAAATCTGCATAAATCCGTCTTATCTGCGTCATCTGCGTTCTAATAATCAACTCAAAATTTTCGCGCATCTTCTCAAATTACCCATAAACACATCAACCTCCTCCTTTGTATTGTACATCGCAAACGAAATTCTGCACATTCCGCTTTGCCCGAAAAACTCCACAAGCGGCTGTGCGCAGTGATGCCCTGTGCGGATTGCAACGCCCGTTTTGTCGAGCAGCGTTCCCAAATCAAAATGGTGAATGCCCGTGATATTAAACGAAATTACGCCGCATTTTTCTTTTGCCTGTCCGTAAATTGTCAGGTTTGGGATTTGCAAAAGTTGTTGTGTGGCGTAATCTAATAAATTTTTTTCATACTCTATAATTTGCTTAAAATCAAGGCTTTGCATATAATTCAACGCGGTTTCCAATGCAACAGACGAAATAAAATCGGGTGTGCCTGCCTCAAATTTGTAGGGCAAAACATTGTAAGTTGTCCGTTCAAAACTAACACTCTCAATCATTTCGCCGCCACCCTGATACGGCTCAAATTTGTCGAGCCAACAGCGTTTTCCGTACAGAACGCCGATGCCTGTGGGTGCGTAAATTTTATGTCCAGAAAATGCGTAAAAATCCGCGTTAATCTCCTGAATGTCAATTTTTTGATGGGCAACCGCCTGCGCTCCGTCTATCAACACAGCAACGTTGTGATTATGAGCAATTTGCGTGATTTTTTTAACATCGTTTATAGTTCCCAAAACGTTAGAAACGTGCGCCACAGCCACAATTTTCGTCTTTTCTGTAAAAAGTTTTTCGTATTCGTCAATTCGCAGGTTTCCCTCAAAATCTATCGGAATAACCTTGATTTTCAGCCCATAACGCTGCGCTGCGAGTTGCCACGAAACGATATTCGAGTGGTGTTCTATTGTGGAAAGTATAATTTCGTCTCCTTTTTGGCAAGTTCGTGCAAAACATTCCGCCACAAGATTTATGCTTTCGGTTGTGCCTCGCGTAAAAATGATTTCTTCGTGCGAGGGCGCATTAATAAAGGCGGCAACGGTTTTCCGCGCTTGCTCGTGAGCTGCCGTTGCCTGCTGGCTGAGAAAATGTATGCCTCTGTGAATATTTGCGTTTTGAGTGCTGTAAAGTTCTGATATTCTGTTAATTACGCAAATTGGTTTTTGCGTTGTGGCTGCGTTGTCGAAATAAATCAAATCTTTTCCGAAAATCTTTTGCGAGAGAATCGGAAAATCAGCTCTGATGTTTTGTCTATTCAACATTTTTCTTCCTTTAAGAAAAAAATTATTTTTACGCTAAAATATTGTTAATCAAGCATTAACAACAAAAAATTACAGATAAAAAATGTTTAAAATTTTTGTGTGCAAATTTATAAAAAATTTTTCAGAAAAATATTAGACTTTGTTTAAATTTTAGACAAATATTGTTTATGCCTTTTGTGGTTGCAGATTGTAGCCTGCAATGACAGGAAATAAACAACTTTTATATGGAATAATCAGATAATTATAAATTTGAAAATTTTAATTTTAATTTTTCAAATTGGCTTCTCAAATTGCATTTTTGCATTTTCAAATCTTCAAATTTTCAAATTGAATTATATGGTAGTCGCTTTGCGGATTATCATTAAAAACTTTATTAATCAGTATAAAATTTCTGAAAATGCGGGTATTTTGTGTATTTGTATCTTTTATAAGAAACTTTATTGATTTTCAGGCAAATATACGAAATTCATTTTTCATTTTTATTTTTATTTTTTACAAAAAAAAAATGTAACTTTGCCGACACTGTTTATTATTAAAAATAAATAGCGTAAATAATTGATTATTAGACATATAACACAAAAGTTTAATTCTGTGTCCTGTGTCTAAAATCTAATATCTAAAAAAAATTATGATAAAAATAACTTTTCCCGATAATTCGGTGCGCGAATATGAGAGCGGCGTAACAGGTTTGCAAATTGCAGAAAGTATTAGCCAAAGGCTTGCGCAGGAGGTTGTGGCGGCGGGTGTAAATGGCGAAACTTGGGATTTGTCCCGCCCTGTTACGAGCGACTCCGCTGTAAAACTTTATAAATTTGACGACCCCGAAGGCAAACACGCTTATTGGCACTCTTCGGCGCACTTGATGGCTGAGGCGTTGCAGGAATTGTACCCTAATGTGAAATTCGGCATCGGTCCTGCGATTGAAAACGGTTTTTACTATGACGTGGATTTGGGTGATATTCAACTCAAAGAGAGCGATTTGCTCGCGATTGAGGCGAAAATGATGGAACTCACTGCCCAAAAAGAGCCGATTGTCCGCGCCGACATTAGCAAAAACGATGCACTCACGCTTTTCGGACAAAGAGGCGAGAAGTATAAAACCGAGTTGATTTCAGAACTCACAGATGGCACAATTACGCTCTACACGCAAGGCAATTTTACCGATTTGTGTAGAGGTCCTCATTTGACAAACACAGGCGAAATCAAGGCTGTCAAACTGCTTAGCATAGCGGGTGCATATTGGCGCGGCGATGAAACGCGGAAAATGCTTACCCGAATTTACGGCATTACTTTTCCAAAGAAAAAAATGCTTGACGAATATTTGTTGCTTTTGGAAGAAGCAAAAAAACGCGACCACCGCAAAATCGGACGAGAACTCGAACTGTTTATGTTTTCCGAAATGGTTGGAAAAGGCTTGCCTATTTGGCTGCCGAGAGGAACACAGTTGAGATGGAGGTTAGAGAATTTTCTTAAAAAAATTCAGAAACGATTTGATTATGAGCAAGTTATAACTCCTCATATCGGCAACAAGCAACTTTACCTCACATCAGGGCACTGGGCAAAATATGGCAAAGACTCGTTCCGTCCAATCACAACGCCTGAGGAGGGCGAGGAATATTTACTTAAACCAATGAACTGCCCGCATCACTGCGAAATTTACAAGTTCAAACCTCGCTCTTACAAAGATTTGCCGTTGCGTTTGGCGGAGTTCGGTACAGTGTATCGTTATGAGCAGAGTGGTGAATTGCACGGATTGACCCGCGTGCGTTCATTTACGCAAGATGATGCGCATATTTTCTGCCGCCCAGACCAAATAAAAGAGGAATTTTGCAAAGTAATGGACATTATTTTTATTATTTTTAAAGCGTTGAATTTTGAAAATTTTGAAGCGCAAATTTCTTTGAGAGATAAAGAAAACCGCGAAAAATATATCGGTTTAGATGAAAATTGGGAAAAAGCCGAAAACGCAATTATTGAGGCTTGCGCCGAAAAAGGCTTGCCCGCAAGGGTTGAGTATGGTGAGGCGGCGTTTTATGGTCCTAAACTTGATTTTATGGTAAAAGACGCGCTCGGCAGGCGTTGGCAACTCGGCACAATTCAGGTGGATTATAATCTGCCTGAGCGTTTTGGATTGGAATTTACGGGCGAAGACAATCAAAAGCACCGCCCTGTGATGCTTCATCGGGCACCGTTTGGCTCAATGGAACGCTTTGTGGCTGTGCTGATTGAGCATACAGCAGGCAAATTTCCGCTGTGGCTGATGCCAGACCAAGCCGTTGTGCTGCCAATTTCCGAGCGTTTCAACGACTACGCTTACGAAACGGCAAAGGCTCTAAATGCGCAGGGTGTCCGTACTATTGTTGATGACAGAGATGAAAAAATTGGGCGCAAAATCCGCGACAACGAACTTAAACGAATTCCGTATTTGTTGATTGTTGGAGAAAAAGAGGTTGAAAATCAGTACGTTGCAGTCCGCCGTCAAGGCGAGGGCGACAAAGGCGCAATGTCTGTTTCTGACTTCGTACAAAAAATTAATGCGGAAATAGAAAAAATATTGGCAGCGTACTAACAAATTATGAAAAATAAGCGGAAAATAATAAACGACCCTGTTTTTGGTTTTATAAATATTCCAAACGAATTTTTGTACGATATTATTCAGCACCGTTTTTTTCAACGGCTGCATAGAATAAAGCAGTTGGGCGTAACAGGGTATGTGTATCCCGGCGCACAGCATACGCGAATGCAACACTCGCTCGGCGCGTTGTATCTGACCTCTGAGGCAGTGAAAGAATTGCGCTCAAAAGGACACGAAATTACAGAGGAGGAGGCTAACGGCGTTATGGCGGCGATTTTATTGCACGATATTGGACACGGTCCTTATTCGCACGTTTTGGAAAACACTATAATTCAAGGAGTTAGCCACGAGCAGATTTCGCTTTTGTTGATGCAGAAAATTAATAATGAAATGGGTGGAAAATTAGATTTGGCTATAAAAATTTTTCAAAACCGTTATCATAAAAAATTTCTACATCAACTTGTCAGCAGCCAACTTGATATGGACAGGCTTGATTATCTGAGGCGCGACAGTTTTTTTACAGGCGTAGTTGAGGGAAATATCGGTTCGGCGCGTATTATAAAAATGCTTGACGTGGCTGACGACAACCTTGTTATTGAACAAAAAGGCGTGCATTCGATTGAGAATTATCTGATGGCGAGGCGGTTTATGTATTGGCAGGTGTATCTGCACAAAACCTCGATTGCCACAGAGATTATGCTGATAAAAATATTGGAAAGGGCAAAATTTTTGCATTCCAGTCTACCCCTCACCAAAGGGGAGGAAACGGAAACAAACAATGTTAGGGAAAACATTGCAATCTCCCACACTCCCTCTCCCCATAAGTGGAGGGAGCAGGGAAGAGCGGTGTTTGCAACGCCTTCGTTATCTTTTTTTCTTTCAAATAATATAAATGCGGAAAATTTTTGCGAAAACCCTGATGTTTTGGAGCATTTTGTAAATATTGACGACTCGGATATTATTTCTGCGATAAAAGTTTGGACAAATCATTCCGACAAAGTTTTGTCAATCCTGTGCAAAAATTTTGTCAATAGAGTTTTGTTTAAAACGCTCGAACAGGCACCGATGACTGAAAAACAAAAACAGGATTTGCAAAAAAAATATTCCGAAATACTTGGAATAAATCTCGATGAAACGGTCTTTTTTTTTAGTGAGCAAACCCTTAGCAGCAACACATACGAGGTAAAAGATGACAAAATTTTTATTCAATTTACCAACGGCGCAATCCGCGACATCGCCGAAGTTTCCGACATTCTAAATCCTGCAATTTTGAATAGATATGTACAGAAACATTTGTTGTGCTATCTGAAAATTTAATGTTTTTTTATTTGATATTCAACAGGTTGCGGGCTTAAACTCGCAATGACAGGGAATAAACAATGTTTGCCCAGAAAGAAAGATAAAGTGTCAAACTCAGAAAAAATATTGAATTTATCAATAACAGCATAGAACGTAGCAATTAAAATTTCTGCGTTTTTTTTGTACCTTTGCAGAAATTTATAAGGGGATTTCTAAAAATTACCGTTTTTCTTTTGATTCTTTTTCAATTCAATTTGAAAATTCAATTTTTAAAAAAAATGTTAATTATTAATTGTTAATTATATTTCGTATTTTGCATTTTCAAATCTTCAAATTTTCAAATCTTCAAATAGCATTTTTGCATTTTCAAATCATCAAATAAAAAACGATTATGACTACACATTTTAAAGGCACAGAAGTGCATACAAACGGCGTTTTGCCGAAAATTGGTTCGGTTGCGCCTAATTTTACTCTGGTAAAAACTGATTTAACTTCCCTTTCGTTAAGCGATTTGAATGGCAAAAGAGTAATTCTTAATATTTTTCCAAGCATTGACACTGGCGTTTGCGCAATGTCAGTACGCCGTTTCAACAAAGAGGCGGCGGGGCTTGACAATACTGTTGTACTCTGCATTTCAAAGGATTTGCCTTTTGCCCAAGGGCGTTTTTGCGGTGCGGAGGGAATTGAGAATGTGGTAACGCTGTCGGATTTTCGCGACAGTGAATTTACAGACAAATACGGCGTACTGCAAACAAACGGCGTTTTGGCGGGATTGCTTGCCCGTGCAGTGGTTGTAATTGACGAAAACGGCATTGTGAAACACGCCCAGTTAGTTGAGGAAATCACTACTGAACCGAATTACGAGGCGGCGTTGAGAGCGGTATAAAAGTCTTAAAAACCTAAGTTTTGGAAATATATTTTTCAAATTTTCAAACTCTCATTTAAAAATTTCTGTGTTCTGTGCGGTTATTGATAAAATCAATAATTTTTCCGTCCTTTCCAAAGGTTTTTCAAATGTTCTTTGGTTTTGGTTTCGGCAGGATTGTTTTGCGGTTGCCAAAGTTGAGCATTTTTTATTTCGTCAGGCAAAAATTGCTGTTCCACAAAATTATTTGCAAAATCATGCGCATATTTGTAATTTTTGCCGTAATTCAACTCTTTCATCAACTTTGTCGGGGCGTTGCGCAGGTGCAGCGGTACAGGCAAGTTGCCCGTTTTTTGCACTATTTCCTGCGCCGCGCCGATTGCCATATAGGCGGAATTGCTTTTGGGAGACGCGGCAAGATAAACCGCCGTTTCTGCAAGCGGAATCCGAGCCTCAGGGAAACCGATTTTATGCACCACGTCAAAGCAAGCATTCGCTAACAAAAGCGCATTGGGATTAGCCAAACCGATGTCCTCTGCCGCGAGGATAAGCATTCGGCGAGCAATAAATTTCGCATCTTCGCCACCTTCAATCATTCGCGCAAGCCAATAAACCGCAGCATCGGCATCGCTGCCGCGCATACTTTTTATAAACGCCGAAATAATATCGTAGTGCATTTCGCCGTCTTTGTCGTATGCAAGCGGATTTTGCTGCAAATGCGCTGTAACTGTCTGATTATCAATAATAATTTTGCCTTCATGGTGCGCATTGCAAATCAATTCGATTATGTTTAATAATTTCCGCGCATCGCCGCCTGAAAACCGCAAAAGAGCCTCATTTTCAATCACTTCAATATCGCGTTCTTTGAGTTCAAAATCATTTTTCAAAGCAAAATCCAAAAGACAGGTTAAATCGCTTTTATCTAACGATTTAAACGTATAAACCTGACAGCGAGAGAGCAGCGGCGTTATAACCTCAAACGATGGATTTTCGGTAGTTGCGCCGATAAGAATAAACGTGCCTTCCTCTACTGCGCCGAGCAGCGAATCCTGTTGCGACTTGTTGAAACGGTGTATTTCATCAATAAAAAGCACAGGCGGAGCGTTGTTGAAAAAACGGCTCTGTTTGGCTTTTTCAATCACATCGCGCACGTCTTTTACGCCCGAAGTTACAGCGGAAAGCGTGTAAAAAGGGCGTTCCATTCGGTTAGCGATAATTTTCGCAAGGGTAGTTTTGCCCACGCCGGGCGGTCCCCACAGGATAAAAGACGAAATATTGCCGCTTTCAATCATAGAACGCAACACCGCACCTTTTCCCAAAAGGTGTTTCTGTCCAAAAAATCCGTCAAGCGTTTTGGGTCGCAATCTCTCTGCTAATGGCAACATTTTTTTTGAATTAAAAGATAAAAGTTAAAAATTCAATATTTTTGTCCGTAAAACAATAATATTAATAACCGTATGTGAAACTTATAAATAAAAACTAAGAATTTGTTTTGCATCAATCGTTCTTTTTTTGCCTGATACAATAACTTCAATCGCTTTTTCACTGCGGTTTTCTATCGAAACGCTGTGTTTGTCAAACGAAATGTACAGACATTGTCCTTTCCAAACGAATGGAAACGACACTTTTGTCCATTGTTTTGGCAAACGCGGTTGCATTGTGAAAGTGTCTGACTGCAAGGCGTTTAAGATGCCTGCCACGCCAAACACTACCATTTGCCAGTTCATTCCGCAGCCCGCAATGTGAATGCCCTCTGCCGCGCCGCCGTTCTCAACGTTCAAATCCTGTCCTTTGCAGCCGTTGAACATTGCAAACGCTTCTTCGTCAAGCCCGATTCGGCTCGCCAAAACAGCGTGCGCGCCACGCGAAAGCGAAGAATCGTGCGTGGTGTATTGCAAATAATAATCCCACGCGGCACGAATTTCCTCGTCTGTAAATTTATTTAAAAACAGGTAAATCAACATCAAAACGTCTGCCTGTTTCAAACATTTTGTACGGTATAAACGCTCTTGCGGAGCAAAAATTGCAAAATGTTTTGTACGGTCTTTCCACCATTTTTCAAAATTGGGTTCTGCAAAAGAATCAAATTCCTCACACTGCATTATCAAATTATGGTTATTTTTTGAACGTACTATCGGCAATTTATCGGCAACTTCCTGAAATTGAGCGATTTCCTTGTCTGTTGCGCCGCCAAATTCGCCGTATTTCGCAGCAATATTCAACGCAAATTTTACCATATAATTTGTATAAGCGTTGTTTGACGTAAGTGCAGTATATTCGTCAGGTCCCATCACGCCGAGCAAACTTGGATAGTTGTCACCCTTGCGCCAATCCACGCGGTCAATCCAATAGCGTGCTGTTTCCACAATCACCTCGGCGGTTTTCGGATTTTTCAAATATTCATTGCTTGTGTTCGCCGCAAAATGCGCGAAAGCATATACCACATCGGCTGTGATATGCACCTCGTGGTCGCGGTACTGCCAATTCATTGCGGGGCAGCAGTCGTTGCCTTTGTGGTCGCTTTCCCAGGGGAAACGCGCTCCGCGATAACCGAGTTTCGCCGCGTTGCGTTTTGCGCCTTCGAGCGTCTGAACTCGGAAATTGACAAGCGTTTCTGCCCTTTCGGGGTCGGTGTAGAGAAAAAACGGCACAAGATAAATCTCGGTATCCCAAAAAAATCTGCCGTAATAAATATCGCCTGCCGTACCTTTCGCGTCAATCGCCACGCGGCTGTCTCCCGTAACGTGGCAACGCAAAAGATGAAAAATCGAGGCGCGGATTGCCTGCAAAGAGTTGTCATCTCCCTCAATTTCAACGTCAGATTTTGCCCAGCGTTCTGCCCAATATTGCTTATGTTCCTCAAAAAGTTGCTCGTAAGAAAATGATTGCGCATCAGACAAAATTTGTTCAGGGGATTTCTGTATGGGCAGGGCTTGCCCTTCCTGTTGGGCAAGCGCAGATTGGGACACCGCAAGGGTTGCCCCTACATCGCGCGAGGTAGTAACCGCAGCGCGTTTTTCTATAATCAATTCCTCGCCCACAGGAATTTCAAATTCTGCAACAAAAAATCCTCTGCGATTTTCGGGTAAATAATTCCAGTCGGTTTTTAAATTTGCGCTAACCTGCGCAATGGTATAAACTGTATCTCCGCCTGTGGTTTCAACCGTTTTTCCGTTTTCTTTATATTCAAAAATATTGGTTGTAACAACGCTTTTAATCTGATTTACAGATATTTGCGAAACATCGCATTGCAATTTTTTATTTATATCAGGATTTAAAAATCCGCCTTCAATAAAATGGTCTTCTCCATTTGTACGAATATCTGCATCAATACCCGATTTTATTGAAATTTTAATTGGTTTTTCCGAAATATTTTTGAAAATTGCTTTTTGAACGCTCAAATGCGGACGTGCGCCACTGATAAAACGCTCAAATTTCACTTGCAAATTTCCCTCTGCGGTTTTCCAAGTCAGGTTTCGCTCGACAGAGGCGGTTTTCATATTCAGAACTCGCGAGTAGTCGGAGATTTTGCCTGTAAGTGCGTCAAGTTTTTCGCCTGACACGCGCGGCTCAATACTCAAAAAGTAGGGCAGGTTGACAATTTCCTCGTTCATATACGGGTGGCGCGCAAATACGCCAGGTACATACGTTCCCCATTTCGACACCACCACTTGTGCCGCGTGGTCAAAGTTTGACGCATTGGCGATGGGCTGTTTGGGCGCAGTGATATTTTGCGGGTCGTTGCCCGCATTCTCTTCGAGCGAGCCGCGCGTATGCAGATATCCGCTGCCAAGCGTAAAAAGCCCCTCATAAGCCAAAGCTGTGTTGGCTTTAAATTCGGTTTCGGTTAAAATCCACTTTTTCATTTTTAATAACTATTTTTTTGTTAAAGGGTTGATATACAATGTTTTATTTTAAATAAAAATATTATGCAAAATTAAAAAAATATTTTCATACGGCAAAAATATTTTATAAGAAAGTTTTTTATTACTTTTGCAAATTGATTTTTGTGTATAAAAAAAAAATGAAAAATAAAATGATTGATTATAAAATCACAAACCTCACACGAATTAAAAAATTGAAAAGTACAGGAAACCAAAACTTTAATCTTTAAACTTTAAACTGTGTGGTTAGTGTGGTTAGTGGCTAAAAAAAAATTTAAACAGATGAAAGAAAAAATTTATATAGATTTTTATAAAGAATTTGCTGAAAAAATAAAGAAAAATTCGGCAGAATGTTTGAATGCAGGCAGGGATTTTACTTTTGCGGAGTTTGAAAAAAAAGGCTTTCCCACAACCAAAAGCGAGGCGTACCGTTACAGCAAAATCACTGATGCACTTAGCATTGATTTTGGTCTGAATATAAATCGGTTAAAGTTTCAGATTGATAGAAATTCGCTGTATCATTGCAAAATTCCGTCAATAAATTCAGTGCTTGCTTTTATGGTTAATGATAATTTTTATCTGCCTGAAAATCAGAAATTTACGCTGCCGAAAGGCGTTGTTTTCTGTTCGCTTTCAGAGGCGGAAAAAATTTACCCAAAAATCATAAAAAAATATCTTTTTTCGCAATCAAAAAAAAAGGCGGACAGTTTTACCAACTTCAATTCCGCTTTTGCACAAAACGGCTATTTTCTTTATATTCAGCAAGATACGATTTTGGAACACCCTTTGCAGTTGATAAATTTGTTGCGTTCTCAAAATCCGCTGATGACTTTTGCGCACAATTTAATCGTTGTTGAAAGCGGCGCAGAAGCGAAAATGCTGCTTTGCGAACACGCTGCCGATAACGTTGATTTTTTTGCAAGCAGAATAACCGAAATTTTTGTGGAAAACAACGCAAAATTTGAATATTATTCGTTGGAAAATACAAGCAGAAAAACAAATATTTTTTCACAATTATTTATAAATCAACAGAATAACTCAAACGTTACAATAAATTCGATTGGGTTGAACAATGCCATTAGCCGAAATTCTGTTTTTGTAGATATTGACGGACAAAACGCCGAACTTTTTCTCGGCGGAATGTTGATTTCAGATGGAGTGCAGGAAACGGAAAATTACACGCAAATACGTCATAATCAGCCGAATAGCACCTCAAATGAACTTTTTAAATACATTTTAAACGAAAAATCAAAAGGTATTTTTTCGGGGACAATTATAGTTGAAAAAGACGCGCAAAAAACCGCCAGCCGTCAAACAAACAAAAATATTTGCCTCACAAAAGAGGCGGTTATGCACTCGCGTCCGCAACTTGAAATCTACGCCGATGACGTAAAATGCGGACACGGCGCAACCACAGGGCAACTCGACAATGACGCGCTTTTTTATATGCAGCAGCGCGGCATTTCCAAAGACGAGGCGCGTCTAATGCTGCTTGCAGCCTTTGTGCAAGATGTTTTGGAACACATCAACCTTGACGTGCTGCGCGAAAGATTAACGCTAATGGTAGAAAAACGGCTGAAAAATAATGTGGCAAAATGCAATGAGTGCTTTGTGTGCTAATTAGAAAGATTTGAAAATACAAAAATACAATTTGAAAATTTGAAGATTTGAAGATTTGAGGATTTAAAGAAAGAAAAGTGTTAAATTAATTGTTAATTGTTATACCCAACTTTCGATGTTGTGCCCTGTCATTGCGGGCTTTGACCCGCAATCTTAATATTATAAAAATGAGATTGTGGGTCAAAGCCCGCAATGACAGGGTGCTGCAATGAAAGTCAGGTATAAAAATCTTTGTGTTCTTTTTTTAAACCAAATTTTTGGGAAAATCCGTAGGGTGTCCCTGTGGCGAAGTAAGGAAATGTTTAGCGGACAGTAATATTAAATAAATTTAATTCCGACAAATTTTGGAAAACTTGGTTGATTTTTTTTTTTTGAAGTGCTGCAATTTTTTTTTATTTTTTTTCAATAATTTTTTTATTTCAAAAAAAAGTATTACCTTTGCAGCCGAATTAAAAAATAAAAAATAACAAAAAAATAACTATATGTTACTGCTTGAACTCAATATATTGCAAGATACAGCGAAAAACGCTGTAACTCGTTGTGTATCAAGCAGTTACCCTCCCCCCCCCCCAACTGCTTGATTATCAGGCAGTTAGCAACATTTCGTTAATAAATATTAAAAAAACTTTATATAAGTTAGCAGAGGTGGTGGTTTTGTGTATTCTCTTTTTAACCGTTTTTTTACGGTTAGAAAGGGATTTTTTTGTGTGTAAAACTTAAAATAACTAATAACTAATAATGCGAATCACGGGTTAAAATAAAAAAGACATAAAAGCGATAGCAAGTTTTCCGAATGCATGCAGCCATAAACCGTTTTTAGAACGGACTTTTGAAGCATTTTGAATGTCTGAT
>JAISYF010000047.1 GCA_031270065.1 Prevotellaceae bacterium
AAATGTTGCCGAAACTGTTCAAACAACTGTGTATCAAGACCTTTATTAATGAATTCTTCCTGAAATAACCAAATTTTACGTGCATCTGGCACTTTATCTCCGCTCGATAAACCAAGAAATTCTTTGAAACTCAATCGGTCAATTATCTGATATTCAGCCTGTTCATCGCTCAAATTGTAGTAGCGTTTTATTAGCAGAATTTTGAACATCATCACAACATCAATCGGCTTTGCACCTGCATTGTTTTTTTTGTCGTGGTTGAGCAAATGTTCTTCTAATTCAGGTCTAAACATCTCAAAATCAATTACTTTGTGTAATTTTTCGAGTGGGTTACCAAGTTTTGAAAGTTTTTCAATGCGGTTTTCGCGGTCAAATAAACTGATTTTGCCTGTTTGGCGATATTGTTTGTTTGTCATTTTTTTGATATTTTAAAATTATGTTGCAAAGATACACATAATTATTTGAATATCAAAATGTTACATCTCTTTTTTTTAAATAAATACTAATATTTAACCAATTTTAACCATGCGAGTTTATTCATTGATTATCAAAGAGTTAAATTTTAGAAGTGCCCATAATATTGAAAATTACGAAATGTTTCGTTCCTTATCGCATCTCTATCAAAAAAATAACGATCAGGGTCACTATTATATGCGGGGTCATCAATAATACTTCTTGAAAACCAACCATCACCAGAACCATTATAGCCAAAATTATAGTGCATAAGTTCGTTATTTGTTTTATAAGTTTTTTCTACTCCCTCGCACATATATTTGTATGTTCTAACGAGATTTTGTACTCCATCAATAACGTAAGCGTGCCCATCTGAATGAACAGGAATACCCAAAATATACCAAGGGTGTTTAACATTTGCCCAACCACTTACATAAACAGGTTTTCCGCTGACTATATCGTTTTTGATTTTGCTGTAATTCCAATTACCTTTGTACAAATCTTTATCGTAATCATATTTGTATTCCAATGCCCACGCAGCCATCCAATCTGTCGCACCTGAACCATCTGCGCCGTAATCCATATTAACATTATTTCCTGCTTCTCTAAGAAAATGTGCAAGAGTATGGTCGCCAGAAGTCATATAATCGTAAGAACGGGAAGTTGTATTGGGCATAGCCGACCAATTTCTATTTGGGTGTTCATAAAATCTCATTATTTGTCCCAAGGCAACGGCAACACAACCAACCGGATATTTATGCGGACAATAATAATTATATGGTGCGCCTTGATTCCATTGTGTTTGACAATAGTAACCATATGTATTTTCGTATGTATCTACTCTTGTCCTCGGTTCGTTAACACAAGGATTCCAAGGAAATATTATCCATTTATGCCAATTCATTACAAATTTGTCAGTAGGAAATGTCTGAATTTCATTTGCCCATTGATTAGCATTACTGCTAATAATGTATTGTGTTTCATAATTGTCAGAGGTATCTTGTAACCAATAATTAACAATCATTGTTTCAGTAAGCAAATAAAGCAGTCCTTCGGGCATTTCATCTGTGTTAGCATTGAATGTGCCGTCTTTTGAATAGCCAATAATCGGCTCATTTCTAATATCTGCCGAAGTCAGCACAAATCCCTTTGGACTAAAATTAAAAACATAAATTGCTGTTTTGCCATTCCAATCAATCATAGAATCTATTGATAGAATCTGTACACTTGAAAGATTACCTTTTATATCAGTATAAATTCCTTCCGCTACCGCTTGGGCGATTTCTACATTTACATTATCAACGTAAGTAATTTTGCCGTTTGCTTTCTGCCTTGATACTTCTGCATCAATAGCATCACTTTTTTTATCGCAACTTATAAGTGCGAATGTTGCTGCAATAGCAACTATTATGTATTTTTTCATAATTTTATATATTTTTTTTTAAAAAATTAATTTTATGATTTTAAGCACATTTTTTTATTTTTTTTTTTGCTTAAAATCGTTAATAAACAGTTTTTTTGTATATTTTCCCTATTTCGCCCCCCTAAACCTACTTGATTGATATACAAAAAAACAATCGTTTTCGGCGTTTCAATTAAAAAATCGGCAGGGGACCAAGCATTATGCCAAGCCTGCCTCTGTATATAATGAATGATATGTTATTTAAGAAAAGTGCATAACCGGCGCACATTGCACATTGCACAAAATATACATGGCAAAATTTTGCGGGCTTTTTATTAGAATTTTTACAAATAAATCCCCTTACCCGCTCAAAATATGCTTTTGTCAGGTGCTTTATTTCAAATTTTTCAAAAATAAAATTTGAAATAATTGCTAATAATTGCGCAATTTTACTCATTTTTGCTAAAAAAAAGTTTCGGGTTAGAAGTCAAGTGCAAAGGTAGTGAATTATTTTTGTAAAAAACAAACGTTTTTATAACTTTTTTATAAAATAATTCAAATTATTTTATAAGAAACTGATTATCAGAAATTTATAAATATAAAAAATCTACAAAATGCGAAAAAATTGACATTTTATTGTATAAAATATATTTTTAAGCCCATAAAATCAATAAAATCATACTTGAAAAATTAATTTTCAGTCATTTTTTTTATAAAATCAAGTACAGGTACAGAAAAGAGGTTTTCTGTTTTACTTATAACAAAAAAACACCCTGTCTTCGCAACCTGTCAGAATACATTTAGATTGCGGGTCGAAGCCCGCAATGACAGGGAGAAGCAGTATTTGTCAGGTAAAAAAAAACTGTAAAACCTGTAAATCCTGTTCAAAAAAAAATGCCCGCGAAAAGTTTTTCGGGGCAGTTGATTTTTTAAGAAAAAAATTTAATCCTCTGAATAGATATACCATTTTAGTCCAGAGGGTAGTGTGGTTGTGAAAGAGTATGCAAATTGCTGTGTTATAATGTTATAACTTTCAATTTCGCAAGATAAATTCCAACCTTTTTTGTATTTTAGGTCAAGAGTAACAACATCACCGTCAACGTTGCCTGTGCCTGATACCGTCAAATCCTTATCTACATAAATGTAATAAGCATACGCCATTGACAACGGGGCTTCTAAATAATACTCGATATTGCCATCGACCTGTACCCCGGATTTGAAAAGCCTGAAATCAAGAAATGCACCTTTAACGCTTGTATCGCTGATAGTTACGCTATTGCCCAAATCGCTAAACTCCTCCGATATTGGAATAAGATTGTTGCTTGCCAAAGTTGCAGGCAGTTCAAAATTCAAAACGCCGTTGTTGTAGGGGGCTGTTGCGAGGATTGTTGACGGGTTTTGGATATAGGCTTTCACTTCGTCAATTTTAGACGAAAAACTACTGCCCTCTTCCAATCTAATAGAAAGGTTGTATTTCGCGGTGTCGCCATTGCCACCGGGAGGAGTTGGCTGTGTGCCGTTACAAGAAGTTAAAGAAGTGATAAAGATACCACACGATACAATGGCAATAATTGCCGATAAATTAAAAAATTTTTTCATCTGTTTGTTTTTTTTTCATTGTTTTTAAATAATTGTTAATAAAAAAATATTTTTTTTACCAACTGACAGACAAATTTTAATCTGTCAGTTGGAGTGATTAATTAAGTTATTGAAAATCAGAGTTAAAGATTGTAAAATAATAATAGTAGTGAGTTGTATTTTTTTTACCACTTTTTAAATTTTTAATTTCTTCCAACCACGAGTTTGTGTTAAAAAAATCGTGATTTTCGGCATCATCTTCTCTGAAAGGTCCATACCATTCTTTTAACAATTCTCCCGACAGCGAAAAAACTTTTACTGTGTTACCCACAATATACCGCTTAAAGCAATCTTCCCCCTGCATAAATTCAGGAATATCGTAATACTTATAAGCCGTTCCCGGTTGAATTGTTTCAATCCAATAACCATTTTGCCAATGAGAACTTTCTTCTCCAGTACCGTCAGAATAAATTGGAATATGTATAATAATGTCTTGCGAGGTTGCATTTTCAAAAAATATTTTATCGTAATGAACATCTGGCTCCGGCGGAAAAATGCTAAAAAAAATACAAGAATTAAATACACAAACAATTATACATAGCGCGATTTTTTTAGTATCCATAATTTGAAAATATTTGATTAATTTGTGTTGCATAACCATATCTGTTTATCAAGGCACTTTTAAACAGAGCAAAAGAAGTAACATTATATGTTAAACAATCATAGATTTGCTTGGGAGTTAAACCTATAATTGTGGCTAAATCTTTCATAATAAGAGGTGTATACCACGCTGTTGTTTGGTCTAAACCCAAAGAACTATAGTTGTAAAAATTTTATATCTCCATTGGCAATCAGTGAATCGTATGCAGCCTGCATATTTGCAACTGAATACGAATTTTCAAGTCTTGCGCCAAGTATCATTTCTCCCTCAGGCTCGTCGCCATTTACATGGGCTTTTTGCATTGTCGGTACAGGGTCAACAATATTTCCGTTTTTATTACACGAAATAAGTGAGAACGTGAATGTTGCGACTGTTGCCGCGAATAAAAATAATTTTTTCATTTTGTTTGATTTTTTTTTTGAGATTGATAATTTAAAACCAACTTTTTTGCTCTAAAAAATAATACGCTGCAGTCGTTCTACAAAATAACACAATCAAAATCTATGAAAAACTTTTCACGCTGCAAAGTAAAGCCTTTTTTTTCGACTTTCCAAACTTTTTTACAACTTTTTTATAAAAAAATCAAATTATTTTGTAAAAAACTGATTATCAGTAATTTATAAATATAAAAAGATATACAAAATGTATAAAATTTGACATATTATTGTATAAAATATATTTTTAAGCCCATAAAATCAATAAAATCATACTAAAAAAATTAATTTTTCGTCATTTTTTTTTATAAAATCAAGTACAGGTACAGAAAAGAGTTTTTTTGTTTTACTTATAACAAAAAAACACAATGTATTCGCAACTTGTCAGAACACATTTAGATTGCGGGTCGAAGCCCGCAATGACAGGGAGAAGCAGTATTTGTCAGGTAAAAAAATCTGTAAATCCTGTAAATTCTGTTAATCCTGTTCAAAAATAACCGCCCCAAAATTTCTTTGAGGCAGCATTCTTGTTGTACCATAATTGTTGGTTTATAAAACTACTCCTTGATAATAGTTGGATAAATACCCTGCGACATCTTTTCTTGATTGTTTTCCCAAGACGCTACTATTAGATTGCCGTTGTAATATATTTTATCATAAGCCAAAACTTTACAAATTCCTCCCGGCAAAGGTTTATCTTTTGTCGATTTAATAGTAACTGATGTTGCTTGAATAGTATCGGTATCTTGCGAATTCCATTCAAGATAGATAGTACAAGGCTCTGTTTTAGAAGATACTATTGAATAAACTTTACCATTGTGCGTGTGATAAAACCATACTGTAGTAGATATTTCTATAACATCGGAGTACATTCTAAATCCTTTGGAAATGTTCATATAGGGCATATCACATAAAACAGAACAACCATCAGGGAAAAGATAATATATTTTTATAGAATCCTCCATATATCTACTATGTAGCAGATTGTTACCATTTTTGTCTTGGATTGCTATTGGAAATAAATCATCTTCATAAATGCCAAAACAATCATAATTATTACAAGACAAACATAACGATAATATCAGAAATGATGTTAAAATTTTTTGTATCATAAAAGTTTAATTTGGTTTAATATTGTAGATGTTGAAAACTAACCATCGCCACTACCATTATAGCCAAAATTATAGTGCATAAGTTCGTTATTTGTTTTATAAGTTCTTTCTACATTTATGCCAATCCATTACAATTTTACTTATTTTTGCTAAAAAAAAGTTTCGAGTTAGAAGTCAAGCACAAAGGCAGTAAATTATTTTTGTAAAAAACCAAACTTTTTTACAGATTTTTTCAAAAAAAAATATAATTATTTCATAAAATGCTGATTATAAATAAATTACGCTCTCTTATGCAGAGAATTTCGATATAAATCGCGCAAAAACAAAAAGAAAAGTTCCGTTTTTCAACAAAACAGAACTTTCGTTTTATGAAAAAAAAATAAATCTTTTTTACGGATTTTATGATGCTTTTGCTAACGGCATAATAGATACATACGATTTATTTTCGCGTTTTTTGCGAAAAACAACCGTTCCTGATTCCAATGCAAAGAGGGTGTGGTCTTTTCCGATGCCCACATTTTCGCCTGCATTATGCATTGTGCCGCGCTGACGAACCAAAATATTGCCTGCTTTGGCAAATTGTCCGCCGAATATTTTTACTCCAAGCCGCTTACTTTCTGATTCACGACCGTTTTTGGAACTACCAACTCCTTTCTTATGTGCCATAATAATTCTGTTTTTTTAAAAATTAAGCAACTATTTCTTTGATTGTCAATTCTGTAAAGTTCTGACGGTGTCCGTTGAGTTTTCTGTAACCTTTACGGCGTTTTTTGTGGAACACCAAAACTTTATCTCCTCTAACGTGCGAAACAACTTCCGCAATAACTTTCGCCCCTGCAACCACAGGCGCGCCTACTGTGATAACTCCCTCGTTATCAAGCAATAACACTTTGTCAAATTCAATTTGCGAGCCTTTTTCCGCTTCGCTGATGCGGTGTGAACATACTCTTTTACCCGCTTCTACCTTGAACTGCTGTCCAAGGATTTCTACAATAGCATACATTAAAAATTATTTTTTTAAGTTAGTTCTGGGGGCGAGATGCCTGATTATCAGGCAATTCTGCTTTTTTTAGCCCTTTAAGAAATCGGACTGCAAAGGTACAACTTTGTTTTTGAACTGCCAAACATTTTTCAAAAAAAAATCAAAAATTTTTAATGTATCCCCGTATATTTGCCAAAGTATAATCATAATTTGCTGATTTTATGAATGTTAATAATTCTGTTAAACGATTTTTATACCCTGTTATTGCAGGCTTTGACCAGATAACAGGGTGCTGCATCGTATTCCTTTCATTTTTTTTGTCCACAGATTTCACATATAATTTTTTTTAAAAAAAATTTATGAATATCGTACCTAATACCTAATTGGCAACAAATACTATAATCATTAAAAAAAAACTCACGGTGCAATAACTTTTTCCCGCAACAAAATAAAGATAAACATCGGCAGCATTGAGAAAAAAAGACCGTTGAAAAAGCCTGCTGCAACTTGGCTGATAGTGTGCGCTTTGAGAATCAGGCGGGAAGCAGTTACCAAACCTGCAAGCAAAATAACAGAGCAAAACAACATTACAGGGTTGCTTTGCGAGAAAAAAGAGAGTGTAAAAACCGTTCCACAGAGCGAGCCGACTCCGCAAGCGTGCGCGCTAATTTTCCACCATAAATTAATGATTATCAGCACTATAACGCTCAATAGCGAGCAAGAGAAAATGAAAATAAAAAGCGGTTCTACATTCATATTTTTGAAACACCAAACGCACACAATATACGACAGCAGCGAAATAACGTAAGACGGCATTCGTTGCTTGCGGTCCGAGATGTAAAGGTCTGAAACTAAGCCTGTTTTGTATTGAAAAAGCATTGCCAAAATCGGCAAGAGAAACGTAAAAAACGCTGCCGTAGATATAATTAAACTCCGCACAGCAGCCGAATATGGCGTAGAAAACGCAAAAATCAACACGCACAGCAACGGCATCGTTGTCGGGTGAAAAATTATTGAAATTATTTTTGATATTTTAGTCATAAATCATTGGTTTAAAGTCTGTTTTTTCTAAAAATAAAACAATGAGATTATAAGTCAAAGCCCCAAACAGTGTATACAATATCTGTCTAAAATTTAAATAAAATTCCTAACATTTACTCTTTAATATTTTATACTTTAAATTTCTAATAACTCTCAATCCGTTTATGAGTTGATGGAATACCGAGTTGTTCGCGGTATTTGGCAACGGTTCGGCGGGCAATAACGTAGCCTTTTTCTTTGAGCATATCTGTAAGAATATTGTCTGTAACAGGTTCGGTTTTGTTCTCATTATCAACAATTTCCTTGATAATATGCTGAATTTTTTTATTGGAAACAATCTCTCCCGATTCGGTTTTCATTGACTCGGAAAAGAAAAATTTTAGCGGGAAAACGCCGTATTGAGTTTGAACGTATTTGCTGTTGCTCACGCGCGAAATGGTCGAAATATCGTAGTCGACAACGTCAGATATGTCTTTGAGCCTCATAGGTTTAAGCGTAGATTCGTCTCCTGTGAGAAAAAAAATGCGCTGTCCGCGAGTAATTGCCGTCATAGTCTTGAGTAGCGTTACGTTCCGCTGCTTTATCGCCTCAATAAACGCCCGCGCAGAATCAATTTTTTGCTTTGCAAAATCAACAGCCTGACGATTTTTTTTATCGCTGTTTTTTACAGGCAAATCCGCCATTTTTTTATAAACGCCGCTTACACGCAAAGGAGGCAGATTGCTGTTGTTGAGCGAAACATAAAGGTTATTATTGTCTTGCTCAACAATAAAATCTGGTACAATACTCGACTGCACAATTTCTGAATGGCGCACAAACGCGCTACCGGGTTTCGGATTTAATTTCAGAATTTTCTCTTTCGCCTCTTGCAACTCTTTCTCACTGATACAGAGGCTGTTAATAATTGCCGTATAACGTTTTTTTGAAAAAAAATCAAAATAATTTTCAATGATTTTCTCTGCAATTTGCACGCTTTGAGTCTGCTTAAACCGTTTTAATTGCAGCAAAAGACAGTTCTGTAAATTTTGCGCGCCAACGCCTGCGGGGTCAAGCGACTGTACAATTTCAAGAGCCTTTTGCATATCTGTGTCAGAAACTTCCTCATTCATTTTAAAAAGAAAATCATCAACGAGATTTTCTACTTCGCGCATCAAATATCCGTCATCATTGATATTTCCAATAATAAATTTTGCGCAGCGGACAATTTTTTCGTCTTCTTTTAGCAGTGCGAGTTGGGTTAAAAGATACTCGCCAAAAGTCTGTTCGTAGGAAAAAGGCATTTCTGTCGGCTCGGAACGAATGTCGTTTGCAGAGTATTTTTGTGAAATATAATCATATTCCGAACCCGAAAAATCCTGTTCCATTATATCTAAATCGTCTGAAAAATCGTCATTGTTTTTCTCATCGTCTGCAAAATTCCCGTCATTTTCCAAAGACTCATTATCAGGAGAATCCGAAGTTTGGTCATCGTCATTTCCCTCCTCTAATGCAGGATTTTCCTCCATTTCGCGCGTAATCATTTCCTCCATATCCACAGTCGGATATTCAAGCATTCTGATTACCTGATATTGCAAAGGCGAAAGCCGTTGCTGCTGTTTTATGGTTAATTTCTGTTTGAGCATTTAAAAAATCAAAAAAAAACAATAATTCCCTTTTTAAAAATTTGTCAAAGGTATAAAAATTTTTCCACACTCAAAAATTTTTTGCAAGTTTTTTTTGTAAAATATAAAATTATTTCTTACTTTTGCATTGGAAAACTTATTAAAAAATATATGATTGATTTATTGACAACAGCACAAAAAACAAGGTCTTTGCTTGTGAATGTGGCGCGGGAGCTTTTTGCACAAAAGGGCAAAGAAAATGTTATTATGAACGATATTGCACAAAAATCGGGCAAAAGTCGGCGTATTTTATACCGATATTTTAATAATAAAAACGAAATTTATTTAGCCGTAATCGAAAACGAACTTGATATTCTCGTGGAACGGCTCAGTGAAATTTGCGCCCGCAATATTTCGCCAGTAAAAAAACTCGAAGCATATATTTTTACCCGTTTTGAGATAATAAAAGAGGCTATTACCCGAAACGGCTCGCTGAAAGCCGATTTTTTTCGAGATATTTATGAAGTGGAAAAATCGCGCCGTCCGATTGACGTAAAAGAAATCCGAATGCTAAAACAGATTATAGAATCGGGCATTGCAGACGGGTCGTTCCGCGTATCGTCTGCGCAATGGACTGCAATGATAATGCTCTACGCGCTAAAAGGCATTGAGGCTCCGTACCTTAACACCACTATCGGCAACAATATTCGCGACAGGCGCGGGCAAATTATGGATTTTCTGCTGAATGGAATGTTGAAGCGGGACTAACGCTTTCTTGTTTTGTATGATAAAATATGAACTGTAACGCCGATTGCGATTGCAATCAGCAGAATTTTTAACCAAATTACTTTTACAGCAAAAAAAATTGTGCAAAGCATTGTTGCCCAAAGCAACGTTACAGAAAGAATTTTTACCCGCAACGGAATAGATTTGTCCTCCAAAAAACTGCGTATATATTCACCGAGAATCTTGTGATTGAGCAGCCAAATATAGAGTTTATCGGAACTTTTGGCGAACAGCACAGCCGACAACAGCAAAAACGGAGTTGTCGGCAAAATCGGCAAAAAAATTCCAAAAATTCCTAATCCAAGAGAGATTATTCCAAAAAAAATTAAAAAAAATCGTAAGTAGTTAGTCATAAGTCTGTTAGTTGTAAGTCAGAAAAAACTAAAATTTGTGCTTTTGCGCCTTTGTGTTTTCATGCGCCAAAATTTGCTTTTTGCGCTCAATTCCCCAATAATATCCGCCGAGTTTGCCCGAAGTTTGTACAACACGGTGACAGGGAATAATTATTGAAACGGGATTGCTGCCGACCGCCGTTCCAACAGCACGACAGGCTTTCGGTAACCCGATTTCCGTTGCAATTTTGCCGTAAGTCGATAACTCGCCGAAAGGTATTTTCAGCAAATTGTCCCATACCTTAAATTGAAAATCAGTACCTTTGATATGAAGTTTTAAAATTTTATTGTTGTCAACTATATTTTGTGCAATATTTAATGCAATCTGTTGAAAATCAGTGCTTTTTTGTGTAAAAACGGATTGCGGAAAACGGCTTTTCAAATCCTCTAACACAGATTTTTCCTTACTTTCAAAGCCCAAATAACAAACACCTTTTGGAGTTGAAGCAATCATTATTTTACCAAAAACAGTTTCAAAAAAATCGTAGTCTATTGTAATATTTTTTTCAATAATTTTTTCAATTTGTATTTTCATCTGTTTAAACTGTAAATTTTTTACACATATTTTCATGAATAATTTTTGCTAAAATCAGGCAGAAATTCAAGAAAATTATTTCGTAAAGCAGATAAATTATCAACGCAGGACTCCAAAACGAACTGATAATCAGCGACAAAAACAGCACAATAGAACGACCGTTGAATGTGGTTCGGTTGATAATTGGAATAATTTTGAGATTTTTCTCTCTCAAACGCAAGCGCACGTCTTCGGGAAAATCTTCTCCGTATTTTTCGATTAAACGGCTTAGCATTTTTTGCAACTGAGGCGTGATTTTGCTTTGCAGAATGGTATAATAGATGTAGAGCCACGAAAGCACTTTGTTGATACCGCGCGGCATTTGCGCATATTTCACTTTTACGCGCTCAACGGTGTCGAACTCCGCGCCTTTTTTGAGCGAAATAAAGTACAAGTGCAAAGTTTTATAGTAGTCGGTAATGTTCGCCTGCACCAGATTTGACGCGCCAGCCAGCGATACCAAAGTCCAAGCCCAAGCGGGCGAAATATAATGTTCGAGGCGCATCGCGATAGCGATATAGATTGCCACAAACCACAAATCGCCAGCCAAACCGTCTAATATTCTGCCGACCTGCGATTTTATGCCTGTCAATCGCGCAAGTTGCCCATCAACACAGTCTAAAATATTGGCAAAAATCAGCAAAAGTATTCCGAAAAGATTAAGCAAAAGGTTTTCGGGATAAAATAAAATTCCTGCAAATACGCCGACAAAGATAGAAACTATCGTTATCTGATTTGGCGTTATGCCTGTGTTTTTTAGTAGTAAAGCAATTCTGTAACCAATTTGTCGGTAAAAAGTTCTGTCAAAAAAATTTTCCGTTTCGATTGATTTTAAAGAGTCTTCAAATTTTGGTTTTTCGTTCATTTTTTTTAACGCCTCACCCCTCAGCCTCCTCTCCAAAAGAGAGAGGGAGTTAGGGGAAAGATTTTTTATTATTTGTATTTTTTTAATATTTTTACACATTAGTCCTCCCCTTTTGGGAGGGTTAGATGTGGTGTTATTTGAAACTGTAACCGCCGTCAATGACAATAATCTCACCGTTGAAATAGCCGTTTTCTATTAACATTTTATAAACTTGCGCCACTTCCTCAGGCAAACAAAACCTCTGCAAAGAAATTTTGTTTTCAATGTTTTTTCTAATTTCCGCAGGCTTGTTTTTTTGCCATTCGGTATCAACAAAGCCGGGCGCAACACCATTGACGCGAATTTTGTACGGCGCAAGAAATTTCACAAGATTTTTCACCAAACCGTGCGTTGCGATTTTGGTAACGCCGTATGCAAGCGATGTTGCATGCGGCTCAATGCCCATAAGCGAGCCTGTAAAAATCACCGAGCCGTTTTCAACTATCAGATTTACAATCTTTTGCAATAAAAAAACAGGAAAATGAACATTTGCAAAAAACACCTTTTGCCAATCGTTCATTTTTGTTTCCTCAAAACTGCTGCGCAGGGTTAATCCTGCATTAAAAATCAGCACGTCAAGTTTTAAATTATTGTCTATCAGGTGTTTATAAATTATTTCAATAGAATTTTCGTCAGAAACATCGGCTTTCAGTGCAAAAACTTTTACACCGTATTTTTGCGAAATTTCCGCCGAAGTCTGTTCTGCAACAGCCGCGTCAGCCGAGTAAGTCAATATCAAATCCCAGCCCGATTGCGCCAAACAATCCGCTACTGCCCTGCCAATGCCTTTTGTGCCACCTGTGATTAATGCGTTCATAATATTTTAGAACAAAGAGCAAAGAATAAAGACTTGTGCAAGTTTTTTTGATTATTCTGTTTTTGTTCGATTTGTTGTTAGATATTTTTAATTTTTTTTTTAGAACAAAGAATAAAAATTTCTTGCGCCTGTCTTTGTTCTTTCAGCGCAGCGGTCTATTTCAATATCGGTTTTTCTTTTTGCTGCTGCCGCAAAGTTTCCTCATAAGAGTCGTGTATAGACTTTTTAATATTCGTGGTCGATGCGCCAATGCCATACGGAAAATAGAACACTTGCACGCCGAGTTCTTTAAGATACTCATATTTTCCAAACCAGTCATCGCCCACCACAAAAGCGTCAATATTGAGTTTTTTCACAATTTCGCTATGGTCGAGCGTGTGCTGCGGAATAACGATGTCGGGCGTTTTGAGAGCCTCGATAATTTGCAGCCGTTCCTGAAACGGAATTGCAGGTTTCGCCTTGTACGACTGCACCAACTCGTCAGTGCTAACACCGACAATGAGAATATCGCCCAAAGAGCGGGCATAATTTATCATTCGCAAATGGTTGTAATGAAACAGGTCGAATGTCCCAGAAGTAAAAACTATTGTCTTGTTATTAAACATAAAATACGGTTAAGTTTCTCGTAACTTTTTTGGTAATTAAAAATGCAAAGGTACGTTTTTTTTACGAAAAGAACGCTTTTTAAACAATTTTTTTTACCTTTGCAAAAAATTCAGTTCGATTTTTATAAAAAGCGTTAATTATTTTTAATTATATTGTAATAAATATTTAAAATCATTAATAAACAAGCAACCTTATATCTAAAAATAATGAGTGAAAAAATTAGAAAAAAACGCGGTTTTTTCCCGTCAAAAAAAGAAATTTTTACATTTCTCAAAGCGCAAGCCTCATCTCAAATGGCATCTTGGGTTGATAATCTGATGGCATTCGGCTTAAAAAAAGTGCTTGATATTTTCAAAATAAAAGTGCTTTATTTTTTCTCACAAGGAATAGAAAGTTACGTTTTTGCAACTGTTATCGGGCAAATTTGCGGAGGATTTTTCGTCTGCATTATGAATTGGAGATGGTCTTTCAAGAGCCGAGATATAAAATTCAAATATATTCTCTCCAAATTTGTTTTAGTTTGGCTTGGAAGTCTGTTTTTAAACACATATTTCACGTTTTTGCTTACGGAATGGCTTAAAGGGCGCAGAATTATAGAGCATATTTTTGGTTACCACGCAGATGACGTTTTTATTTTTGTTAAACTTTCGGTGTCGTTGCTTGTCGGCTTTTTTTGGAATTATACAATGTACCACCGTTTTGTTTATAAAGATGTTTCGTTTGATAAATGGTTTAAGCGGGTTTTTCATAAAAAAAGTGAATGTGAATAGATTGCAAAAAATGACAAAAAACAAGCAATATCGCCAAACAGGCAAAATCAGTTTATTTGACCGCGAAAACCGCATTGAAAAACTTTCAAACTTGGGCAATCCACTCGAAAAATTACACAAAGTGATTGATTTTGAGATGTTTAGGACAGAGTTAGAAGAAAAAAATGCTTAACCATAGCAAAAAAAATGAAGCGGGAGCAAAGCCGATTGATGTGGTAATGATGTTCAAAATTCTGCTAATAAAACGCTACTACAATTTGAGCGATGAACATTCGCTTGCACAAAATTTAAGAGAATTAAAGGCGTTGTTGGATTGATAAATTTGACTTACAATATGTATCGCTACGAGCAAATTGTCCGCTTGCAATTACAACCAATTAAAGTTAAAAAAAGTTAAACATTAAATGCTAAAATACTGATAGACAGGTAAATAGATAGAAATTTTTTACAAAAAAAGTACAAATTATCAAAAATTTTGTTATAACTTTGCAGAAATTTTTAGACAGAGTTTAAACGGACTTTGGCTTTGTTGAAAAAATTATAATAAAAAATCAAATTTTAGAAGTCCCCAATAGATTTTGATTCTGTTGTGTTTGGCTCTGTAAATGGTTTTTCATACATAAAAATGTCTTTTATACGGCAAATTGGCAATAATCCATCAGTTAAAGTTTTTGGATACAGATTTTTTAATTATGATGAAGAAGTTGAATTAACAATCAGTTATAGGGTTCCAGAAAGTAATTTATGGGAAGAAGATTTTGAAAAAATTATAGATACATTTAGTTTTACAACAAAAAAATAAAATTATGAATAAAACAACATCGTATTTTGTCGCATTTTTGGCTTGTATAGCCATTTTTGCGTTATGGGTTATTGTGCAGGTTGTGTTTGATTTGGCTGTTAGCGAATCATTGGCTGGTCATATTGTAGGGGCAATTACGCTTTCTGTTATAGTTTTTGTATGGAAATTAATAACAAATTTAGGTAGGAAAAATGAAAATATGAAAAAAAATAGTAACTTTGCATAAAAAAACAAATTCAACCCTACGGGTTGGGGGGAGAGAGTTCTATTTACCCCAGATTACATCTGTGGTAATTTACATAATGCCCTAACGGGCTTGTGGGTAGTTCCACTATTAATAGTGGTCATACTATCAATGCAATACCCGACCTGTCCGTAGGACAGAATGTTAATAACCGTATGTGCAACTTACGGAAAAATAAGATATGTACCCAAAACAAATTTTAGAGGCGTTGCAAAATGTGCGCTACCCGAATGATAAAACGAATATCGTGGAGGCGGGAATGGTGGCTGACGACATCAGAATAGACGGCAATAAAGTGTCGTTTTCGTTGATTGCCAAAAGGCGCAACGACCCATTTATAAAATCGCTTGTAAAGGCTTGTGAATCAGCAATTTTACAGTATGTTTCACCCGATTGCGAAGTAAGGGGCAATATTTTTGTAAAATATCCATTCGCAGAAATTTCAAAAGAAAAACCGTTGGCTAATGTAAAAAAAATCGCTGTTTTTTCGGGCAAAGGCGGCGTAGGAAAATCTACTGTGTCGGCAAACTTGGCGGTTGCGCTTGCAAAACTCGGCTACAAAGTTGGCTTGCTTGACGCAGATATTTTTGGTCCTTCGATGCCGAAAATGTTTGCACTCGAAAATTTTCAGCCCGTTTCTACTGTGATTAACGGCAAAACATTGATTGAGCCAGCCGAAAAATACGGTGTAAAACTGCTCTCTATCGGCTTTTTTGTTGAGCCTGAAAACGCAATAATCTGGCGCGGAGCAATGGCAAGCAACGCAATAAAACAGTTGCTCGAAGAGGCTGCGTGGGGTGAGTTAGATTATTTTATCGTGGATTTGCCGCCCGGCACAAGTGATATTCATTTGACAATGGTGCAAAATATTGATTTTTCTGGTGCAATCGTTGTTACAACACCGCAAAAAGTAGCGTTGGCTGATGCTGTAAAGGGCATTCAAATGTTTGAAACCGAGAAAATCAACGTAAAAATTTTGGGATTGGTAGAAAATATGTCGTGGTTTTCACCCGCAGAACTTCCTCAAAACCGCTACTATATTTTTGGCAAAGACGGAGGAAAAAACCTTGCCGAACAAAAACATATTCCGCTTTTGGCGCAAATTCCTCTTGTGCAATCGCTTTGCGACAGCGGCGACAACGGCGCGCCGATTGTGTTAAACGAAAATTCAATTTTAAGCGAAATTTTTATTGATTTAGCAAAATCAATAGCAAACAGATAACACCGATTTTACAAATTTCCACAGATAAAATTAAGCGCGAATTAAAAAAAATCCGCGCTTATCTGTTTAATCCGTATTATCCGTATGCTTTTTCTTTATAAAATATTCATTCACTTGACATTGTTTGTTCTCATTTTTGTTATAAAATTTTAATATCTGTAATGTACTTTTGCAGCAAATTTAAAAGTTTATATTATTTAAAAAAAAAATTCTACAACAAATGAAAACATTTCAAAAAATTAGCGTAGTTTTGGCAACTTGCTTGTCAGTAGTATTGTTCGCATCTTGCGAAAAACCTGTTACACAAATAATAACAGACGAGGAACAAATCCTCTTCGGTCCCGACAGCACTCAAATCGGTGATGGAACAAAAGAATTTTCAATTAAAAAATCGCACACCATCAAAAAAGGCGTTTATACAATGGTGGGCTGGATTTACGTGGAGGAAGGCGCAACCCTGACAATTGAGGCGGGAACAATTATTAAATGTTCTGACGAAAGTTTCAACGGGCGCACCGCAAAAGGCACTTCGCTTATCGTTATGCGCGGGGCAAAAATTATGGCGCAAGGTACGGCGCAAGAGCCGATAGTATTTACTTCGGCAAAACCCGCAGGCGAGCGAAAAGCGGCTGATTGGGGCGGTATTATTCTTTGCGGAAAAGCAAAAAATAATACAGGCGGAATGACTGTTGAAGGCGGCGTTTTTGCCAACCACGGCGGCAGCGACGACAACGACAATTCGGGCGTATTGCAGTATGTCCGCATCGAATTCGGCGGTTACCCTTATGCTGTTGACAACGAAATTAACGGCTTAACGCTCGGCTCGGTGGGCAAAGGCACAACTATTGACCACGTTCAAGTATCTTATTCGGGCGACGACTCTTATGAGTGGTTTGGCGGCGTGGTTAATGCCAAACACCTTATCGCTTATCGCGGGTGGGACGATGATTTTGACACCGACAACGGATTTTCGGGCAAATTGCAGTTCCTTCTTGCAGTGCGCGACCCAAAAATTGCCGACCAGTCGAACTCAAACAGTTTTGAGAGCGACAACAATTCAAGCGGTTCAACGTCAGAGCCATACACGCAAGCGGTGTTCAGCAACGTTACAATTATCGGCGCGATTGGACAAGACCCCAACTTTGTGAATAGCACAAGTTACATCACAGGCTTCGACTGGGGCGCAAGTTCGGGCATACGCACAGGCATTTTTCAAGCGGCAATGCAGATACGCAGAAATTCGCGACTGAACTGCTTTAATTCTGTTGCAACAGGTTACCCCATTGGTCTTATGCTCTCAAATGACGGCAGAGGCAACACGCAAGAGGCGGCGGAACAGGGCTTATTAAAACTCAAAAACCTCTATTTTGCAGGAATGGACTTGCTTGGCGCAGATGCCGACAAAAAAGACCCAACTCAATGGAGCGGCGATATTTCGATAAATTATTTCAACAAATCGGATTTGAATAATCACAGTTACGCAAATATTTCCGACCTGCACCTTAACGCAAAATATGCTCCCACAGCAGGCAGCCCGCTTTTGAACGGCGCAGACTTTACAGACGCATTCCTCAACGACAGTTTCTTTACTCAAGTAACCTATGCAGGCGCATTTGCAGACGAAAATGATAATTGGGCAAATGGTTGGACAAACTTTGACCCACAAAATACAGAATACTAAATTTTGTTTCACAGTAAAGTTTTTTCAGAAAAGCGGCTTTCAGAAATGAGGCTGCTTTTTTTCTATCAATAAAAAATCCAAAAATTTTAACTACCTTTGCATTTTAATTTTGGGCAAAAACGAGGGCAAGCCTCGCCCCTACATAACTAACATTAATGAATTTCGTAGCAAAAACATTTTTAGGACTTGAAGAAGTATTGGCGCAGGAATTACAAAATCTTGGCGCACAGAACATTATGCTGGAACGCAGAGCGGTAACTTTCAGCGGAGATTTGGCTCTTATGTACCGCGCAAACCTCTGTTTGAGAACGGCATCGAGAATTTTGAAAACAATAAAAGTTTTCGATGCAAAAGATGCAGACGAAATTTACCGAGAAGTAAAAAAAATGAATTGGGAGGACTATATGTCTGTAAATCAGACTTTTCTGATAAATTCAACAGTCTATTCCGAAACTTTTAAGCATTCGCAATTCGTTGCGTATAGGGTAAAAGATGCTATTGCGGACTTTTTTGCCGACAAATACGACAATCGCCGCCCCTCTGTGCGCCTGACTAACCCCGATGTGATTATTGACGTGCATATTTCGCACAACACTTGTTCTATTTCGCTTGACAGTTCGGGCGAAAGCCTGCACAAGCGCGGTTACCGCATTACTCAGATGCGCGCTCCAATTAACGAGGCTTTGGCTGCGGGAATGTTGCTGCTTGCCGGCTGGAATGGGCAGTTTAACCTGATTGACCCGATGTGCGGCTCTGGCACGCTGCTTATTGAGGCGGCGTTGATTGCACTGAATATTCCGCCAGGAATTTTTAGAAAACATTTTCAGTTTGAGCAGTGGAAAGATTTTGACCGAGAACTTTTTGACGAAATTTATAATGACGACAGTTTTGAGCGCGCTTTTCCGTTTAAAATCTACGGTTTCGATATTGTAGAAAAGGCGGTTGAGGTGGCGCAGGAAAATATTAGGGCTGCGGGTTTGAGCCGTTATATTGAGTTAAAAAAAGCCTCTGTCGCCGATTTTGAATTGCCTCAGGGCGCGGCTATGATTGTGGCAAATCCACCCTACGGAGAGCGTTTAAAATCTGAAAATTTAGAGGAAATTTACCAGCAACTCGGCGCAACGCTCAAACACCGTTGCGCGGGAATTAACGCTTGGGTGATTTCGTCAAATATTGATTGCCTGCAAAAAATCGGCTTAAAACCATCATTCAAAATAAAACTTATGAACGGCGATTTGCCTTGCGAATATTGGAAATTTGAAATTTTTGACGGCAAACGTAACGATTTTGTCGCCTCGCGTAGTCGTTTCCACCACGACAACGACCGAGAGGAAAGAAAACCGCGTTTCCAAAAAAATGAAAAGATTTTTTGGAAAAAAGACGACGACAATGCACGAAAGCAAGAAAATGAAAATGGGCGAATAGCGGAAAGAAAATTTGAAAAAAGAGGAGAGAAAAAATTTGATAGAAAAGATAGAAATTTTGAAAAAAGCGATAGAAAATTTAATGACAGAAAACCGCCCAGAAATTTTAATAAACCAAATTTTTAATTTTTAATTATAAAAAATGACTACATACGAAAGTAAAGTTACGACCATTCAACTTTCTCAAAATCAGGCTTTTGTGCAACTGTCGGATTTGAGAAATTTAGAAAAATTTAAACAAGCAATTCCAGAGCAATACCTTAGCGATTTTGTGTGTGGAGAGAACTTTGCGAGTACAAAAACTCCGCAATTCGGCAATGTAACGTTGCGGATTATTGAACGCGAGGCTGACAAAACAATCAAGTTTGCCGTTGAAAATCTGCCAATTCAGGCAAATATTTGGGTGCAACTAAAAGAAATTTCGCCGTTGGACACCAAAATGAAACTCACAATTAAGGCTGAAATTCCGTTTTTTTTAAAGTCGATGATTGGAAATAAGTTGCAGCAAGGAATTGACAAAATGGCTGATACATTGACATTTGCATTAAATAAAATATGAATCCGCATATATACCTAAATTCGCTGTAACTGATTGAATATATACTGCATTCTGTAATTAAATGAGAAAAAATATTTACGTAATTATTTGATACACTGTTAATTACATTAAAATTAAAACTCATTTATTACCTGCTATGGAAAGACAGGGGTATGGGCGAACACGCCGATGAAAAAGGACAAACACAGATATTCGCCCACACCACCAAAAATTACATACGGACAGAAATTTATCTTTGTCCGTATGTAATTTTATTTGCACACGTGAGGAAACTTTATTGCACACGTACGCAAATAAATTTCCTCACGTGTGCAATAAAGGCGGGATTAAAACTCGTTCATTTTCAGAACTTTCTCACATTGAGTTTAGGTTAAATTGCGAAAACAATCAATCTTGATTTAACGTAACACGTTTGAAAGCGGTGCAGGTTAAATGCTTTTTAGCAATGAGTTCTTTTACTGTAATTTTACCTGCCTCTTCGCCTCCGCCTTCGTATTTTTGTTCTAAAAGCGTATATTCTTTGTAGAATTTAGCCATACGACCTGCGGCAATAGCATTAACTTTCTGTTCTGGCAGATTTGCAGATTTTTCCTCAGCAACAATTTTCTTTATTTCGCGTGCTTTTGCAGCAACTTCTGCTGTAATCCAACCCTTTGTCATATTCGATTCGATATGGTCTTCGCTATCAACGTGAGCAGGATTTATGCCCGCTTTTTTCAGCGCAACCTCAACCTCTTTTGCAACAAGTTCCGCCTTGGTTTTTTCGATAGCCACCGACAATTCGCTATCTTTAACTTTCTGAGGCACAGCACTTTCGTCGATTGCCACAGGCGACATTGCAGCGATGTGCATTGCTACGCCGTGTATTGTTTCATATTCAGCATCTTTTTCTGCAAAAGCAACAATAGTCGCTAACTTGTTGCCGGGGTGAATGTAAGAGGTTACAGTACCGCCTTTTACAAGTTCGTAGTAGCCGAGTTCCATTTTTTCGCCTGTAACTCCAGAGCGTTCTGTAACGAGGTCGGCAATCGTTCTGCCGTCAATCGTCAATGCCAAAAGAGCATCAAGGCTTTCAGGTTTTTGTTCAAGGGCTGCATCAAGAATTTTCTTTGTAAGAGCCACAAAATCAGCGTTTTTAGCCACAAAGTCGGTTTCGCATTTTACAGCAACCGCTGCTGCAAATCCGTCTGTAATTCCAGCCAAAACGCAACCTTCGGAAGCCTCTCTGTCGCTGCGTTTTGCTGCGATTGCCTGCCCGCGTTTGCGTATCAGTTCTATTGCTTTTTCCATGTCGCCGTTTGATTCTGTAAGAGCGTTCTTACAGTCCATCATTCCTGCGCCTGTCATTGTGCGGAGTTTCTGAATTTCCGCCATTGTTACTGCCATAATAAATTCCTTTATTTATTTGTTTTTTTTGTTAATTTTTGCTTAAAATTTTCGGGGTGCAAAGGTACAAAATTTTTATAAAATCTGCAATACCCTATTTTTCCGCTTTTTTCTTGCTAAAAATTTCGTCAAAAGTTTGGTTAAAATCTTTTCTGAAAAACAAAATCAGAACGAAAATGCCGATTGTAATGCAACTGTCTGCAAAGTTGAAAACGGGGTCAAAAATTTGTTTCCCGCTCAAATACGGCAGCCAACTTGGGTAGGTTACTTGAAATTGGAACATATCGACCACTCTCCCGTTCAAAAAACTGCTTTCGCCGAAAATCAATCCGTAAAAAACACAGTCGATAATATTGCCGATTGCGCCTGCAAAAATAAGCGAAACACATAAAATATACGCCGTTCCATAATTGTTTTTTATTAAACGAATTATATAATACAGCATTAAACCGCTGATTATCAACCTGAAAAGCGTCAAAATTGTTTTGCTGCCGAACTCCATTCCAAAAGCCATTCCGTTGTTTTCTACAAAAACCAACTGAAACCAACCAAGTCCTAAAAACGGAATCTCTTTGCCAAAAGGCATATTGGTTTTTACCAAAATTTTTATAGTTTGGTCAATAATCAAAAGCAGTGCGATAAAAAGTGCTATTTTTATAGATTTTTTCATCTGTATATAATTTTTTTTTGTACTGCGTTAAGTTTTGTTATTAAATTTATCAAAAAATCAAAAATGCAAAGGTACGCATTTTTTTTTACACAAAAAAAGTGCAAAAAATTTTTAGGCTTTTATCTGATGTTTAAAATGATATTTTTAATCACTATTAACCGACTGTTTTTTTTGGGGGGGGGAGATTAGTTGGTTAATAGTGATAATTTATAAATGATAATCCTCAAATTGCATTTTTGCATTTTCAAATTTTCAAATCCTCAAATTTTCAAATTGAATTTTTCAAATTGAATCCTTATTTATAATTTTTCCAACTATTGTCGGAATAAAAATTAATTACTATCTTTGCACCAAATTTAAAATTCATAATTTATAATTAAAAGAAAGTATGTTTAAAGAAATTTTATCAATTTCGGGCAGGTCGGGGCTGTATAAACTTATCTCGCAAACGCCAAAAATGCTCGTTGTGGAGTCGCTTGCAGATAAAAAACGCTCGCCCTCGTACCCGCACGAAAAAGTGAGTATGCTCAAAGATATTACAATGTTCTCAGAGTCGGGCGACAAACCGCTTGCCGATTTGCTCACAAAGGCGTTTGAGTTGGAAAACGGCGGAAAAATCGCTGTTGATGTAAAATCTAATGACGAAGTTTTGCGCGAATATTTTGCAAAAGTGCTGCCAGATTTTGACAGGGAAAAAATTTATGTAGCACACATCAAAAAATTTATACAGTGGTATAATATTTTGATTGAGACGGGTTACACCACTTTTGAAGTGCCGAAAGACGAGGAGAAAACCGCATCAGAACAGCCCGAAAAAAAGCCTGAAAACAAGCCGAAAGCCGTTCAGCAGACTGCACCGAAAGCCTCGTCAAAAGCGGCAGCAGGCAAAGGTACTACGCGAGTTGCAGTGAAAAAAGGTTCGTAAATGAAAATAATTTTGTTTGGAACGCAGTATAAAGATTTTTTTGATGTTTTTATTGAAAAAATCTTTAATATTTTACAAAAAAACAGTGTTGATTTTTTTGTAGAACGTTCTTTTTTTGAGCAAATTAAAAATAAAACTTATCTTGAAAAAATAAAGCCGATTGACTGCATAAATTTCTCTGCCGATATGGCGATTTCGCTCGGCGGAGATGGCACTTTTTTAGATACGGCATCGAAAATCGGCGGCAAAAATATTCCTGTTTTGGGCATAAACGCAGGGCGTTTGGGATTTTTGGCTGATGTGTCGGAAACGGAAATTGAGGCGGTGCTGCAAGATATTTTAGACAAAAAATTCAGAATAGAGCAACGTGCTGTGCTGCAAATGTCGCTCTCTGACGGCGAAATACCAACTTCGCCCTTTGCCCTCAACGAAATCGCAGTGCTGAAACAAGACACTTCTGCAATGCTAAACATCAATGCGTGGGTTGATGACGACTTTGTAAATGCCTACAAATCAGACGGTTTGCTAATTGCTACGCCGACAGGTTCTACCGCATATTCAATGAGTGTCGGCGGGGCGATACTTGCGCCAAATTCGAGCAACTTTATTATTCTGCCTGTCGCCTCGCACTCTTTGACTGTGCGCCCGCTCGTTATCGGCGACAACTGCAAAATCAGACTGCAAACCGCTTCGCGCACAGGTGTTTATCAAATTTCGCTTGACGGCAGGTCGTTTCAAATTTCAGACAAAACCAAAATTTTCGTACAAAAAGCGCATTACACAATCAAAAGTATTCAGCCCGCCAACCACTCTTTTTTCAACACGCTCAGAACAAAGTTGATGTGGGGCGCAGATATAAGGGAAAACTAAAATCTTGACGAAAAAATGCGGGCAATTTTTCATACCTTTGAGGATTTGAGGATTTGAAAATACAATTTGAAGATTTGAAGATTTGAAGATTTGAAAATGCAAAATGCAATTCAATTTGAGAATTTGAAAATTTGAAGATTTGAAAATGCAAAAATGCAATTTGAATTAATAATGCGAATCACGGGTTAAAATAAAAAAGACATAAAAGCGATAGCAAGTTTTCCGAATGCATGCAGCCATAAACCGTTTTTAGAACGGACTTTTGAAGCATTTTGAATGTCTGAT
>JAISYF010000103.1 GCA_031270065.1 Prevotellaceae bacterium
CAACGTTGTTGATAGCAGCAGCCCTTCGGACTTCGCTTCGGCTACGCCTCCGCGAAGTCCGAAGGGCTGCTGCTATCAACAACGTTGTGAAACTTTACAATTAATAATTTCTCCGTGTTTATCTGTGTAATCAGTGGCAAAAAAAACACAAATGATTTTTATACCTGACTTTCATTGCAGCACCCTGTCCTTGCGGGCTTTGACCCGCAATCTCATTTTTATAATATTGAGATTGCGGGGCAAAGCCCGCAATGACAGGGCACAACATCGAAAGTCAGGTATAAAAATCTTTGTATTATTTTTTTTAACCAAATTTTTGGAAAAATTCGTAGGGTGTCACTGTGGCGAAGTCAGTAAAAAATGTTTAGAGAACAGTGATAATTTTTAATGATTTTTAATAAAATAATTTTTCTACAAAAACGCTATTTTTATTTTTTATTGCTAAAATATAGATTCCTTTTGTAATATTTTGAATAAAAAACTCCGAATTTCCTCTTGAATTTTTTTCAAAAATAATTCTACCACAAATATTAACCAGTGAAACAGTATAATTGTCTGAATTTAAGGTTTTTATGGTTAAAATATTGTCGTGGATTGAGGCGGAATATTGTTGATTGTCGGAAAAAATATTTTTCGTAGAGGAAAGATTATTTTGATACACCGTCCAAGCGTTTGGAATGCCGTAGCCAAGCGAATCGTTGGGATTTTCATAAAGGGTTGCGCTCTCGCGGATTTTGTTAAGCAGTTGAATATTAGCGAGTTGCGGCAGCGCACTCCAAAGAGATGCCGTCATTCCTGCTATAATCGGCGCGGAAAAAGATGTGCCATCGGCTGTCGTAATCACATTGTAGGTATCTACAACAAACGCCGCTGTACCCTGCGCACAAACATCGGGCTTTACTCTGCCGTCAGCCGAGTAGCCAAAAGAACTGAAACTGCTGTGTTGCCTGCCGCCTGTAACGCTGCCAACCGCCAAAATGCTGTCGGCATCGGCGGGCGCGATAATATAATGCCAAGTTCTTTTTGCCTCGTTGCCTGCGGAATTTACTACAACAATTCCCTTTCTCGCGGCAATGGTTGCTGCGCGGGAAATGCGCGCGGTTTTGCCGTCTAAATCGTTGTAAGTCAGATTGTTGCCGTCGTCAAAATTGAAGTAACCGAGTGAGGAAGTAATAATGTCTGCGCCGATTGAGTCGGCTCTTTCTGCCGCCGCAATCCAATTATCAGGTTCTCGGCGGGTTTCGCTGCCGTCTTCCTCGCTGATGTAGAGCGCAAACGAGGCTTCGGGTGCAGCACCGTAAATCTGATTTTCCACATACGCGCCGATTGTGGAAAGTACCAGCGTTCCGTGCGAATTGTGCTGATAAACATTGGCGTTCATATCAACAAAATTGTAAGTATCCACAATCCGCGATTGAATGGTGTCAAACGCCGACATTGCATTGACCTGCGGAAAGCCCGCGTCAAGCACAGCGATTAGTTTCCCCGCGCCGCGAAAGCCCGCATTGTGCAGTAAATCAACGCCGAGCATTGAGTTTTGTACAAAATTTTCGGGCAAATCGATAGTGGCGTTGCGCACAACGTCTTTACGCGCAACATTTTTTGTCGGTAATGGATTTTGCACATTTTCTTTTGTTTTTTCTACAAATTTCACAAACGGAAGTGCTTGAATATCAGCCACTTTCGCAGGATTTAGCAAAATTTCTGCGCCATTGAGCCATTTTATTTGATAAAGAATTTTCGCCTGATTTGCAACGAGCGCGCTTAAATAGGTTTGCGAAACGGGCAAATCCGTGCTGTCAAGTGCAATTCCCTGATTTTCACGCCGTTGCAATGCTCTTTCGGACAAAAAATCTTGCGGTTGCAACAACGAAAACTCTGTGCCGTTTTTGTCTTTAAACTGCACATAATACGAATTTTGTGAAAAAATTTCACAAAAAATCAGAAAAAAAGTTGTTGTAAGTAAAAGTTTCTTCATAATTATATTTTGCGTTACCCTTAATTTGTCTGCAAAGGTAACACTTATTCTAAAAACAACCAAATTTTTTAGAATAAGGGATAAAAGATAAACGGCTTATAACTGTTACATTACTTACGGAATGTGTGTTGATGTTATTTTTTTTGCTGTCCGCTAAACATTTTTTTACTCAAAAAAATGTTTAGCGGACAGCAAAATTTCAAAAATATCACTTTGTTCGCAAATAAGCGATTACGATTTTTTCGCCGTCATCATAGACACTTTCTGTTTTTAGATATTTATCAGTCAATTCAAGAATTTTTTCGTTATTATCAACGCAAAGTTCGTGTCGCAATTCTGAAACGCCGTGTCGTTGGAAGTATTGTGCAACATCGTAATTATCATAATTCACAACCTGAATATCAACATCTTGCAGTTGAAAATCATAACTGATAACTGAATTTTGGATACTGTATTTGCCTTTCCCTATGCATTGCAAAGTCAGGTTATAACTTTCGCCTTCTTCGTCAAAAAAAGTAAAAGCCAATGTAGCGTTATCCTCGTGATAACCGTTTTCATCGAAAACAACTGTACCTTGCATTGTTGCCATTGCCTCGTCAATATCCAATCATTTTATTGTGCGTTTAATTTTTGATTTTTTTCCACAAATTTCCATAAATAATTTCGTGTAAATTTGTGTTATTTGCTGATTTTTTTCTTAAAAAATTTTGCAAAATTAAAAAAATATCGGCAAAAAAAAGTATCTTTGCATAAATTTTCGCAAAAAAAATTATGTTTTTTATCAAAAAAATAGGGCATTTTATCATAAATAATCGGCTTTTGAAACCGCAACTGCCTGTATTAGTGGCAGTTAGCGGCGGCGCAGACTCGGTTGTATTGCTTGATACGCTGATACGGCTTGGCTATAATTGTTCAGCGGCGCACTGCAATTTTCACCTGCGCGGCGAGGACTCCGACAATGACGCTTTTTTTGTGGAAAATCTGGCGCGGAAATACAATATTCCCTTTTTTCTAAAAAGTTTTGATACCGCTGGGCAGGCGCGCGAAAGTCGGGAGTCTATCGAAATGACGGCGCGTAAACTGCGTTACGAGTGGTTCGATGAATTGGTGCAAAAGTTTGATTTTCAGGCAGTTGCTGTGGCGCACCACAAAAACGACTTGGCGGAAACCATTTTGCTGAATCTTGTTCGCGGCACAGGCATTCGCGGACTGGCTGCGCTGAAACCAAAACGGGACAAAATCATTCGTCCTTTACTCTGCGTAAATCGCTTAGAGATAGAAAGTTACGCACAAGAAACGATGTTGCTTTACTGCACCGACAAAACTAATTCAGACGTGAATATTGTCCGCAACCGCATTCGCCACAATATTTTGCCCGAAATGGAAAAAATTAATCCCGCCGCGATTGAAAAATTTAGTCAGTTTTCGGACATCATTATCGATGCTATTGCGCTGTATAACAGCGGTTTAAAGCAGATTGTAAGAGATGTTTTTTTTGACAAAAACGATATTATGCACATTGATATTCCGTATCTTTTAAAGTCGCCTGCACCCAAAACCACACTTTACGAAATCTTAAAAAATTACGGTTTCAATGCTAATAATGTTGAAAATATTTACCGAAATATCAAATCTCGTTCAGGAAAAATATTTTTGTCGGACAAATATAAAATTATCAAAGACCGACATTTTTTGTTTCTTTCGGCTTTGGAAAATGTTGATAATCAGACTTTTACAATAGAAAAAGATACATTTTCGGTAGAAAAACCGTTGAAAATGCGTTTGTCAATTTTCAAACGATCCGAAATTGAAACCATAAAAACACCGCCGAATGTTGCGTTTTTTGACTGTAAAAAAGTGAAATTTCCGCTCGTTTTGCGGCATTGGCAGGCGGGCGACAGTTTTCGACCATTGGGCGCAAAAGGTACAAAAAAAATCAGCGATTTCTTTATCAATCAGCACTTTAACTTAATAGAAAAAGAGCAAACTTGGCTATTGTTTTCTAACGAAAAAATTGCGTGGGTGGTCAATCACAGAATTGACGAAAGATTTAAAATTGACTCTCAAACAAGAAGAGTGCTGAGAGTTGAGGTTTTGGAAAATTAAAAAATTATAATAATATCATGTCCGAACAGTTTTTGCAATATATTTGGTTTAAAAGATTGTTTTCTGTGCAGCAGCAAACCACTGATGGACAGATAGTTGAGATAATTGACATTGGGCAAAGGAATACCGATGCAGGTCCCGATGTTTTTAACGCCAAAGTAAAAATAGATGATACAGTTTGGGCGGGAAACGTGGAATTTCACGCCTCTGCAAACGATTGGCAGCAGCATAACCACAACGGAAATCGGGAATATGACTCTGTAATTCTGCACGTTGTGCTAAGGGCAGGCAAAAATGCAGCGCGCACCAACGGACAAATTATTCCGCAAATGGTTTTGAATTTTCCAAAAAGCGTCGAAGAGGAGTTTGAGGCGGTTTCGCTGCCATTTATAAAATGTGCATCAGAATTGATAGAAATTCCTCCTAAAAACCTCGAAAAAACTTTTGAAACGCTTGTAAATGAGCGGCTTTTACAACGGCTTTCGGCAATCGAAAAACTTTTGGAGCAGACTGCGGGCGATTGGGAAGAAGCGTTTTACATCACTACCGCACGGAGTTTTGGGTTCGGCACAAATGCTGACGCTTTTGAGCAGTTGGCACGAACTTTACCGCAAAAAATCCCTGCAAAGCACAAGGATAATCTTTTGCAAATTGAGGCGATGCTGTTCGGAACGGCAGGATTTTTGAAAAATTTTGAGCCGAAAGACCTCTATTCGCAAAATTTATTAACTGAATATCAATATTTTAAACACAAATTTGAGTTGAAAAATATTGACAAAAGCCTTTGGAAATTTCTCCGCCTGCGCCCGACAAATTTTCCGACAATCCGCATCGCACAATTCGCCTCATTGATGCATCTTTCGTCAAAATTATTCTCAAAAATCATAGAAATTCGCGACTACAAAACACTGCTTGCACTCTTTATGTGCGAGCCGTCTGACTATTGGCAAAACCACTATCTTTTTGGCAAAGAGACGGAAACGCGCAGCAAAAAACTTTCAAAATCGTCTGCCGAAATAATTTTAATCAACAGTATAATTCCGTTTTTATTCTGCTACGGCAAAAAATATAATGACCTGAAAATGAGCAATTTTGCACTTGATTTGCTAAAAAAAATTCCTGCCGAAAAAAACCACATCACAGCGGGCTTTGCACTTTTGGGCATTGAGGCGAAAAACGCTTTTGAGTCGCAAGCCTTAAACCAACTCAAAAACCTGTACTGCAACCGCCGCGACTGCGTAAGATGTTGGCAAAAATTTCAGATTGCAGGTTGCAAATAGAGCATAAAAAACAAAGGCATATCTCACGATAGTCCTTTGCCGTACTTTTTGGTTAAAAGTATTAATAATGATGTGTTTTTCCGTGTGATTTTTGACTGTTTTTTTTGAAAAGGTTTAATCTAAAAATAAAATTAAAAAAAAACGTGGCTAAATGTTTAAAAAAGGCGATATTTTTGCACCTGCAATATTCATTTATAAATAGTTGCCTATGTTTTTTTGAGACATAATGTAGAAAAAAATGCAGGTTTTTAATTTTTTCTTTTCAAAAATATATAAAAATCACAAAAATATTTTGTAATTTTGCAGGCTAAATTTTATGCCCTGTTTTTGGGGAGATTTTTTCGCAATTTTTATTTTGTAAAACATTTATAATCAAGTATTTAACAATTAAAATAAATATATTTTAACAACTATGCAAAACAAAGGTTTTATTAGAGTATTTGCTATTGCGCTGGCGTTAGTCTGCATTTTTTATCTTTCCTTTACTTTTACAACGTCAAAATATGACGAAAAAGCGACAGCGTTTGCAAACGGCGACAGCGAACTGTATTATCAGTACATCGACTCTGTGGGCGGCGAAAAAGTCTGGCCATGGGAACACAAAGGCGACTGGGGTTATACCCTCAAAGAGTGCCGTGAAAAAGAAATTAATCTCGGTCTTGACCTCAAAGGCGGAATGAACGTAACATTGGAAATTTCTGTTCCTGATGTTCTTATTGCCCTTTCAGACAAAAACAATTCTGAAAATTTCAGAAAAGCGATTGAAAATGCTAAAAAGAAAAATTCGGGCGATTTTTTAAACACTTTCCGTGAAGAATTTGAAAAAATTGCTCCTAATGAGCAACTTTCGCCAATTTTTTCTACGCTCGGCTTAAAAGACAAAATTCAACTTTCATCTACTAACGCACAGGTAATCAGCGTTTTAAAAACAGAAGTTAAAGCCGCAATCGACAATTCTTTCAATGTATTGAGCAACAGAATTGACCGTTTTGGCGTTGTGCAGCCCAACATTCAAAGGCTCGGCGGTGCAGAGGGCAGAATTTTGGTCGAACTGCCCGGCATCAAAGAACCTGAGCGAGTGCGCAAACTGCTGCAAGGCTCGGCTAATCTTGAATTTTGGGAAACTTACTCATACAAAGAATTAGTCGGAATTCTCAATCAGGCAAATATTATTTTGCGTGAAAATAATTCAAAATCCGCAACCGAAACCTCCGACACAACTGTTGCCGCAACCGCTCAACCTGCTGAAACTGCAGATGCAGAAGTAAAAGACATAGCGGAAAATAAGGCTGATTCTTTGGCTCTGGCGATTGCCGAAGCGGAACAGACCGCGCCCGAACAAGACAACACTCAGGCGAGAGAACAAATGGAAAAAGAAAATCCGTTGTACGCGCTTTTGGGCGGCGGAGGACAATCTGAAAACGGTCCCCGTATCGGTTTTGTGGCAGCAAAAGATACCGCAAAAATTACCGCTATATTTAATATGCCTCAAATCAAAAGGTTGCTGCCGAGAGAATTGTCGCTGCGTTGGACTGTAAAACCTGAAATTAATGCAAAAGACGCATCAGACAAACTTGACCGTTACGCTTTGATTGCGCTCAAAATATCGAACCGAGACGGTCGCGCACCTCTCACAGGAGACGTAATTACCGGTGCCCGCAACGATTTTAACCAATACACCAACGCCTCAACGGTCAGTATGACAATGAACGCAGAGGGCGCAGCAACCTGGTCGAGATTGACGGAAAAAAATATCGGAAAATCTATCGCAATTTCGCTTGACAACTTTATTTATTCATATCCGAATGTATCTGTAAAAATTGACGGCGGTCGGTCGGAAATTAGTGGTCAATTTTCCGTAGAGGAGGCGAAAGACTTGGCAAACGTGCTGAAATCGGGTAAAATGCCCGCGCCTGCAAAAATCGTGCAGGAAGATGTTGTCGGTCCCTCGCTTGGACAAGAGGCAATTAACAAAGGCTTGATTTCTTTCTGCCTTGCGTTGCTGCTTATTTTCGTTTATATGATAATGTATTACGGCTTGATACCTGGCTTAATCGCCGATGTTGTGCTGATTGGCAATACATTCTTTCTGTTCGGAATTTTAGCCTCGTTTAATGCAGTATTGACCTTGCCCGGAATTGCAGGTATTATTCTGACGCTCGGTATGGCGGTCGATGCCAACGTACTTATATACGAGCGTTGCCGAGAAGAGTTGGCGTCTGGCAAAAATCTGAAAAAAGCCGTTGAGGAAGGATTTAAAAACGCCCTTTCCGCAATTATGGACGGACAAATTACCACTTTATTAATAGGTATAGTTCTGTTTATTTTCGGTACAGGTTCTGTAAAAGGTTTCGCTACAACGCTGATTATCGGTATTTTTACATCATTATTTACCGCGCTCTTCTTTTCAAGAATGCTTTTTGACAGGCTCGTTTCATGGAACAAAGACTGGAAAATTCCTTTTACCACAAAAATTTCAAAAACTTGGTTTAAGGGTTTTAATTTTGATTTTATCGGAAAAAGAAAATTCGGTTATATTTTCTCGTCAATATTAGTTGTTGTATTTATTGCATCGTTGTTTATTAACGGCTTAAAACCGGGTATTGATTTTTCGGGCGGTAATACTTATGTAGTTCGTTTTGAAAATAATATAAATGCAGACGAAGTACGCGAAAAACTTGACAATGTGTTTGACGGTTATTCGCTTTATGTAATCCAAATGGGCGATGCAAACCAGATTAGAATTTCGACAAACTATGTTGCAAAAACGGAGGGAGACGAGGCGAAAAACGAAATCGAAACTATGCTTTATGAAAATCTCAAAGAGTATATGAACTCCTCTGTTACAAAAGAGATGTTTGTGCATCGTTATGTAAAAAATAAAGAAAATTACGAACTTGCGAACATCGAAAAAGGCGAAAATTTCGGTATTCAACTCTCTCAGCAGGTAGGTCCAACTGTGGCATCTGATATGATGACAAAGGCTTATTGGGCTGTCGCACTGTCGTTGCTTATAGTATTTATTTATATTTTGGTAAGGTTCAAAAACTACTCGTATTCGATTGGTTCTGTGCTTTCTTTGGCGCACGATGCGTTCTTTATTATCGGCATTTACTCAATTTGCTACAAATTTATGCCGTTCTCGTTGGACATCGACCAATCGTTTATTGCTGCAATTCTAACCATTATAGGTTACTCAATCAACGATACTGTGGTAATTTTTGACCGCATACGCGAAAACTTAACCCTTTACCCTAAACGCGATACAAAACGTCAAATGAACAACGCTCTGAATGTTACTTTGAGTAGAACATTCTCTACCTCATTCACTGTATTACTCACGTTGATGGCAATGTTTATTTTTGGCGGCGAGGTAATACGCGGCTTTATGTTCGCTTTGTTGATGGGTACTGTTTCGGGTATCTATTCTACCCTCTTTATCGCCGTTCCAATTTCGTTCGACATTCAAAGAGGTCAGAAAAAAGTTATCGTAGAAAAAGATTAATCTTTTCATCATTATAACGAAAATTAACGTTTTATATTATTATATTATTTGAACAAAATAATAGATATTCGGCAGGCGCAGTGATGCGGTTGCCGAATGTTTTTTTAGATTGTTTTGTAATAACAAAATAAATGCCTAAATTTGCACCTGAATTTCTTTTGTTAATTTTTAACTCAAAAAAAAATATGTCGTCATTTATAATTGAAGGCGGACACCGTTTGAGCGGCGATATTTTTCCGCAAGGAGCAAAAAATGAGGCGTTGCAGGTAATTTGCGCAACGGTTCTTACCCAAGAGGAGGTTGTTATCGACAATATTCCCGATATTCTGGATATTCAAAACCTGATTTTGCTTTTGCAAGATATTGGCGTGAAAGTTGAGCGTTTAAGCAAAAACAAATACTCTTTTCAGGCAAAAAATCTTAATAGAAATTTTCTTGAAAGTGATATTTTTTTGCAAAAATGTTCAAATTTGCGCGGCTCTGTGATGTTGATTGCGCCGCTTTTGGCAAGAATGAAAAAAGTGCGTTATGCAAAACCCGGTGGCGACAAAATCGGCAGGCGCAGGCTTGATACGCATTTTATCGGCTTGCAAAATCTCGGCGCAGACATTTTTTATAATAAAGAAACCTCCGCCTTTGAAATGTCGGCGCAGACGCTTACAGGCACTTATATGCTGCTCGACGAGGCATCGGTTACGGGTACAGCGAATATTTTGATGGCGGCAGTGTTGGCAAAGGGCAAAACCACCATTTACAACGCCGCTTGCGAGCCGTATTTGCAGCAACTTTGCATTTTGTTGAATAATATGGGGGCTAAAATTTCGGGCATCGCATCAAACCGGCTCACAATCGAGGGTGTGGAAAATTTGCATGGAACGGCACACAGCATTTTACCCGATATGATTGAAGTCGGCTCGTTTATCGGAATGGCGGCGATGACGCAAAGTGCGCTCACTGTTAAAAATGTATCGTATGAAAATCTCGGAATAATTCCCGATTGTTTCAGGCGTTTGGGTATAGAAATTGAAAAACGTGGAGACGATATTTTTATACCTGCGCAAGAAAGTTACAGGATTGAAAGTTTTATTGACGGCTCAATAATGTCAATCGCAGACGCGCCCTGGCCTGGACTTACGCCCGATTTGCTTTCCGTACTGCTCGTGGTGGCGACTCAGGCGAAAGGCAGCGTTCTCATACACCAAAAAATGTTTGAAAGCCGCCTGTTTTTCGTTGATAAACTAATAGATATGGGTGCGCAGATAATTCTTTGCGACCCGCACCGCGCCGTTGTAATCGGACATAACCGCCAATTTCGGCTCAAAGCAAATAATATGACCTCGCCAGATATTCGCGCAGGAATTGCACTTTTGATTGCTGCATTGAGCGCAGAAGGCGTGAGCATAATAGAGAATATCAACCAGATTGACCGAGGTTACGAAAATATAGAACAACGATTAACCGCAATCGGCGCAAAAATTTGGCGTGAGGAATAGATTTTTAGAACGCAGATGACGCAAAAAAAATACAAACGCAGATTTTTATAAAAATATATAAATCTGCATTTATCTGTGTTATCCGCAGCATTTGCGTTCTAAACGTTGTAGCGGGAACGAGAGTTGAACTCGTGACCTCCGGGTTATGAATCCGACGCTCTAACCAACTGAGCTATCCCGCCATTTTCAAATTATGAAATTAGGATTTAGAAATATGAATATAGAAAACGAGTTTTTTCTTAATTCTAATTTTCAAATTCGCGGGTGCAAAGGTACAACTTTTTTTTGAATTGGCAAAGATGGTTACAATTATTTTTCAAAAAAATTAAAAATTTATTTTTATTGAAAAATAATTGCATTTTTGTTTGCAAGATAAATAAATAATGTGTATATTTGCTGCGAATTATTTTACTAACTAATAAAATTATATTATTATGGAAATTACAATTCAAGCAATCAAGTTCGATGCAACCGAAAAACTTAACGCTTACATCGAGAAAAAAGCAGGAAAATTGGCAAAATTTTTTGACAAAGCAACTGCGGCAGAAGTAAAACTCAAAGTTATCAAGCCCGAAACCAACGCCAACAAGCAGGTGGAACTGACTTTAAAATCGCCGAGCCAAGAATTTTTCGCTTCAAAAATCGCCGACACATTCGAGCAGGCAATAGACGAATGTATCATGGCAATCGAAAAACAAATTGAAAAAAAGAAAAAAAAATCTTTCAAAAGCAAGGTAAAAAGTCTGTTGAGAGTGGGTTAAATACTCTTATTTATAAATTTTCACATAAAAAACAATAGTTAAATTGTTGATAATCAGCGATAAAAAAAAATAAAAAAAATTTTGCAGAGTATTGCACAGAATAAAAAAAATGTCTAACTTTGCAGTCCGATTTTGAGAAAATTATCTACTCGCAAAGTCGGATTGAATTATTTGCCTCTTTAGCTCAGTTGGCCAGAGCACGTGATTTGTAATCTCGGGGTCGTTGGTTCGAATCCGACAAGAGGCTCAAAAGATTTGAAAATGCAAAATGCAAAATACAATTTGAAAATTTGAAAATTAGGCACACACTCAATATTCAAATTATCAAATTAAAAAAAAGGGTAGTTTCCAGAGTGGCCAAATGGGGCTGACTGTAACTCAGCTGTCTGTCGACTTCGGTGGTTCGAATCCATCACTACCCACAAAACTCTGCGAATTTGAAAATTTGAAAATTAAGGGAATCCTAATCAAATTTTTAAATCAAAGAAAAAACTGCGGAAGTAGCTCAGTCGATAGAGCATTAGCCTTCCAAGCTGAGGGTCGCGGGTTTGAGTCCCGTCTTCCGCTCAAAATTATAGAGCGAAAAGCACTATTTGAAAATGAAATTCAAAATTGAAAATTCAAAATTGAAAATGACTAAAAAAAATAATTTTTAATTGACAATTATTAATTTTCAATTAACTTGCTGTTGTAGCTCAGTGGTAGAGCACTTCCTTGGTAAGGAAGAGGTCACGAGTTCAATCCTCGTCAACAGCTCTTTATTTTTGTAAGGAAAAAAATATGAAAAAAATAGTATTATATTCTTATTCTTATTAGTATTTGTAGGTTGTGAGAAAAATAAAACACCGCGAGTATGTGATAATACTCTTATAGGCGAATGGGAGTGGGAAAAATCAGAGTCTATTCAGCTAGATCTTCCTCCTCTTACACCAGAAAATACAGGGATTAATCAAACGCTAATGTTTAATTGCGATAGTACTTGGGCTATTTATACAAATGGTAATTTAGAAGTATCGGGAGAACGATTTTTTGTAGGATTTCAATCAAATTATCGAATAACAGATAGTATTGTTTTTTATAAAAATGAGAATGTTTTTGATATTAGATATTTTAATTTAGATAAAACTTATTGTGATTTAGTATTATATGACCCTCCTTCGTTAGTAGGTGGTAGTCCAAGGTTTTATAAAAGAAAATAAATAATAATATTTATTATGAAAATAGAAAAAATAATAATCGTAGCATTGCTTTGTTTGTTCAATATAACTTCATTGTACAATAAAGTGCAATAGAATAACGAAATGGTGCTTTTTTCTGTGGATTTGGATTGTGTAAAATTATTAATAAAGAAATAAATAAATAAACTATTAGATAACAAACATATTAAAGAATAAATTTATTAACATTAAAAAATAATTATTTTTATGGCAAAAGAGAAATTTGACAGGTCGAAACCGCACGTAAATATTGGTACAATCGGACACGTTGACCACGGTAAGACCACATTAACTGCTGCAATCACTATGGTGCTTGCAAAAAGGGGACTTTCAGAGGTTCGTTCTTTCGACTCTATTGACAATGCTCCCGAAGAAAAAGAGCGTGGTATTACTATCAACACCGCGCACGTTGAATATCAAACAGCAAACCGCCACTATGCGCACGTTGATTGTCCGGGACACGCCGACTACGTAAAGAATATGGTTACGGGTGCTGCTCAAATGGACGGTGCTATCATTGTAGTGGCTGCTACCGATGGTCCAATGCCACAAACACGCGAACACATTTTGCTCGCTCGTCAGGTAAATGTTCCCCGTCTTGTTGTGTTTATGAACAAATGCGACAGCGTAGATGACCCGGAAATGCTTGATCTGGTAGAAATGGAAATGCGCGAACTCCTTGATTTCTATGATTTTGACGGCGACAACACTCCCGTTATTCGCGGTTCGGCTCTCGGCGCATTAAACGGCGAGGCAGAATGGGAAGACAAAGTTATGGAACTTATGGACGCAGTTGATACTTGGATTGAACTTCCTCCGCGCGCTATCGACAAACCGTTCTTGATGCCCGTTGAAGACGTGTTCTCAATTACAGGTCGCGGTACTGTTGCAACAGGTCGTATCGAAACAGGCGTTATTAACGTTAGCGAGGAAATTCAAATTATTGGTCTGGGCGCAGAAGGCAAAAAATCTGTTGTAACAGGTGTGGAAATGTTCCGCAAACTGCTTGACAGAGGCGAGGCTGGCGACAACGTAGGTTTGTTGCTGCGCGGTATCGACAAAGACGAAATCAAACGCGGTATGGTTATTGCAAAACCGAACTCGGTTAAACCGCACGACCACTTTAAAGCGTCTGTTTATATCTTGAAAAAAGAGGAAGGCGGTCGCCACACTCCGTTCCACAACAAATATCGTCCTCAGTTCTACATTCGTACTCTTGACGTTACAGGCGAAATCACTTTGCCCGAAGGAACAGAAATGGTAATGCCCGGCGATAACATTGAGATTGACGTTAAGTTGATTTACCCTGTTGCTTGTTCAGAAGGTTTGCGTTTTGCAATCCGCGAAGGCGGCAGAACAGTAGGTTCGGGTCAGATTACAAAACTGCTTGATTAATTGAAAATTACAAATTAAGGGTTGCAACAGCAATCTGATGCAATCCTTAATTTTGATTTTCAAAAAATAATTAACAGTTTAAAATTATTAAACGCGGGAGTAGTTCAGTTGGTAGAATGGCGGTCTCCAAAACCGTAGGTCGTGAGTTCGAGTCTTACCTCCCGTGCAAAGAAAATCTCCTTTTTTAAAATAAAAGGGGGATTTTTTTATTTGGATTTTTTGGGGAAATTTTACAAACAAAAATATTAATACCATATAACTAAAAAAAAACAAACTTACAAAGAGACCGAAACATTATTAAAATCACTATATTTGCAAAATGTCTGATAAAATAAAAATAGTAACTGAAAGCGGCGAGCAGGTCGAAGCCCAAGCCCCTGTTATTATCTCTGCAAGTAGAAGTACTGATATTCCTGCGTTCTACGCAAAATGGTTTATCAATCGCCTGAAAGCAGGCTATTGCGTTTGGTATAATCCGTTCAATCAACAACCTGTGTATGTTTCGTTTGCAAACTGCAAAGCGGTTGTTTTTTGGACTAAAAATCCTCGCCCGCTTATTCCGTATCTCAAAGAACTTGATGAGCGAGGCATTCATTATTATTTTCAGTTTACAATGAATAATTATGAGAATGAGGGTTTTGAGCCTAATGTGCCGCCAATTCAAAAACGAATAGAAACGTTTAAAGAATTGTCGCAATTAATTGGAAAAGCAAAAGTGATTTGGCGATTCGACCCGCTAATTGTTACTCCACAACTTTCGCCACAAGAACTTTTAACTCGTATTTGGCATATCGGCAATCAAATTAAAGGTTACACCGACAAATTAGTTTTCAGTTTTATTGATATTAATGCTTATCGTAAAGTGCAATCAAACCTTGTGCAAGAAACAGACTTTTTTTCAAAAGAAACTATCGAAAATTCGGAATTTACCAAAGAGCAAATGAATGAAATTGCCGATGGCTTGGCGAAATACCGCGATGTTTGGGCAAAAGACAGTTGGCAAATTTCACTCGGAACGTGTGCCGAAAAAATTGACTTGAAACAATCCTGTATAGAACACAACCGTTGTATTGACGGGGAATTAATGAAACGTATTTTCGCAGACGACAAAGATTTGGTTTATTACCTGAATTTTGGCAAAATGTCTGAAAAAAATACACTTTTTGACAGCGAAACCAATTTAAAACTGCTTTCGCCCGAAAAACAGAAAGACAAAGGACAACGAAAGGCGTGTAGTTGTATGATTTCAAAAGATATTGGAATGTACAATACTTGCAGTCATTTTTGCGTTTATTGCTATGCCAACTCTTCTCGAAAATCAGTAAAAAATAATTTGCCAAAATTTGACCAAAATGCTGAAAGTTTAATTTTTAAATATTAATACCTATAAAATGTTGAAAATTTTTCATAACTTTCCCCTATAAATTTTTATGCGTTTGTGTGTAATTGAAAATTTTATGTTAACTTTGCATTTGAAAAAAAAGATGAATAAATGAATATTGAAATGTTTTTACAGCCTTAATTAGACCTCAATGTTTATCACTATTTGAAACATTCAAATGAAAACTCATACAAAAAAAGCAGGAAGACTGATGCGGCAATTAGAATAAAAAACTGTTAAGTTTATTAGTTTGTTTCCTCTTTTTATTCTAAAAAAATTACACAAATTTAACTTTTTTTGAGAGAATGTAAAATTAATTGCGGATTTACAATAATTTTGTACCTTTGCACAAAAATTAATAAAAAAATTTTTTATGTCAAAATTTTCTAAAATTCAGGTGCTTGCTGCGATGCAAAAGACGGGAATTGTGCCTGTTTTTTACCACCGCAATGCCGAAACGGTAAAAAATGTGCTGAAAGCGTGTTACGACAGCGGAATTCGCGTGTTTGAATTTACCAACCGCGGCGATTTTGCACACGAGGTTTTTGGCGAGTTATCTCATTGGACATCAGTGAATTGCCCTGAAATAATTTTGGGTATCGGCTCTGTGATTGATGCGCCGACTGCTGCGCTTTATATTCAGTTGGGTGCAAATTTTATCGTAAGTCCGCTTTTCAATCCCGACATTGCGAAAGTTGCTAACAGACGGCTAATCCCTTATGTAGCAGGCTGCGGCTCGGTGTCAGAAATAGGCGCGGCGCAAGAGGCGGGTTGCGATTTGTGCAAGGTTTTTCCCGGCGAGGTGCTTGGTGCGAATTTTGTAAAAAGCGTCAAAGCCCCGATGCCGTGGTCGCAAATTATGGTTACGGGCGGAGTAAAGCCTGAAAAGGAAAACCTTGAAAAATGGTTTTCTGCGGGCGTTATGTGTGTTGGAATGGGCAGCAACCTTTTTCCAAAAGAGGCAGTTGAAGCAGAAAATTGGGAGAAAATCACAAAAAATTGCAAAGATTGCATTAAAATTATTGAAAATTTACGCAAAAAGTAAAAAAATAGAAAAAATAAAAACTTTTAATTTATTATTATGATTAATATTCAGAAAAAAATGAGCAACTCTTTTTATGCGTTGCTTTCGTTGCCCGCCACTGCAATGGGGTTCGGGCTTTCGGTGCAAATCGCTGCTTTAAGTTGGATTTTGCACACAAAATATCACCTTGATATTCACGAAATTGGTATCGTGTGGGCGGCAGGTCCAATCGCGGGCATTATCGCGCAGCCAATCGTAGGCGCAATTTCCGACAAACTTTGGTTTATGGGCGGCAGGCGCAGACCTTGGATTTTAATTGGCGGACTGCTTACAGGTTTAATGCTGCTTGCGTTGCCGAATTTAGACATTATTCAGAAAATTTTTGCCGCCAACGGCGCAAGCGGACTGCTCACAATCGCAATAGCAGTGGCACTTACGCTCGATTTGTCAATTAATGTAAGTTTCAACCCAACGCGCTCATTAATAGCCGATTGCACCAAACAATCTGAGCGCAGCAAGGGCTACACTTGGATGCAAACCGTTTCTGGCACTTGCGGCGTGATGGCGTACTTGATTTCGGTAATATTCGGCAATATCACGCTGATTTATGTCGGAGTAATAATTGCAGTTTTATTTACCGTTGTGCCGATGTTTTTTATTGCAGAGCCGCGTTATCTCGAAGGCAAAAAAGAGGCGACAACCTCAAAATCAAGCAATTCAATTAAAGATATTTCAAACGCGCTTTTGCCTCTTTACGGCTTTTTATTGTACGGAATTTATGTCATTGTGGCAAAATTAATCGGCATCGAAGACAAATCGGTTGCGTTGAAAATAGGTTATGTTTCGCTCGGTTGGGTAGAACTTTCGTGTGTGATAATTGAACTTTTGGCGATTTTGGCGGTAATTTTCAATGTTTTTAAACAAAAAGAAAATAACCACGAATTTCAAAAAATTTTGCTTGCGCACTCATTTACTTGGTGGGGCGTGCAAACGATGAATATTTATATGTTTTTCTATGTTTCAAGCGTGATTTCGGGGCTTGCCCAAACACAAATGCAGGGCATAAATTCGTGGGCGTTTTTGGTTAGAGATTTGGTTGGAGCAATATTGCCTGTGCTGGTTTTAAACGAAATTGCCAAACGCAAAGGTATGACAATGACGCACACAATGGCGATAATCTTAATGGCAATCGGCTACGGCGCGATTTATTTTTTCGGAAGTCAAATTATACTCTTTTTCGTTGCGCTCTGTATTGTGGGCATTGGTTGGGCATCGCTGGTTTCGCTACCGTTTGCGATAATGAGCAAGCGTGTTGAGCAGAGCAAAATGGGCTTGTATATGGGCATTTTCAATTTGTCGGTGGTGCTGCCGCAACTTGTGGCAAGTTTCAAAATGGGCGAGGTGGTAAATGATGCGCCCGACAAATCGATTATTTTCGCAATTTGCGCGGTAACGCTCGCAATTTCGGGCGGGCTGTGGCTGTTTGTGAAAAACGACAAATAATTACAGGGACGAGGTTAAAGTGTCCGTTGCGCAACGGACACTTGCTAACTCGCACCTGCGACAACAGGTAACGAAATACAATAAAATCCTGCCTTTCCGCAAAAACAACAACCTCAGTAACAATAAAATAGATACTGAACCTGCCTCATACCTAATGAAAGAAAAAATGAGGAAATGAGGTTAGGCAGAAATGAAATTTAAGTGAGAAATTAAAACCCGAAAAAAATTAAAAAAAATATTTTTTTATTCCGCAAAAAATTATTACCTTTGCAGCCGAATTAAAAAATGAAAAATAAAAAAAATTATATATGTTACTGCTCAAACTCAATATATTGCAAGATACGGCGA